>CACZRJ010000132.1 GCA_902783535.1 uncultured Ruminococcus sp.
GTTCTGCTTTTTTGTCAGCAAAGAACAGTGCGGCCGGATCGCGGCCGCACTGTTCTTTGAGAAATCTTAAGCAATGGAGTTTCTGTACGCTTCGAGGGTTTCCTGCATCTTTTGCTCGACAGACACATGCATGCTGTCCCACTTGGACACAAGGTTGTTGGAACCGCCGTAGAGGCAGAAGCTGTAGACGCCGGTCAGTCCTCCGCCCCAGTCAAAGATGGCGCCCAGGTCATACATGCGGTGGGAAAGGATGTAGTCCATCATGCGCGAGTCTTCATCTGCAGTCACGGACTGAAGTTTCAAAGTCGTGTCGTAGACCGAATAGGTGACGCTCTGTTCCTTGAAAGGACTGTACTTGCTGCTGTAGTAAGCCAGCGCTTCAAGCATGTAGCATGTCGCTTCACGGCGTACGGTGTTCGATACGGGAATTCCGAGAACTTCGCACTGGTAGATATTCACGCCGTCATAGTATTCTTCCTGCGATTTGTCGAATTTCGGGATCGGGACGATGCCCGGATCGACTTTGTCGGGATTATCGCTCTGCTTGATTGCAAGCAGGTTAATGACATAAGCGATTCTGAAGAGCGCTTTGTTGTCGATGAACATGTTGCTGATGTCGTTCCACTTGTCGTCTGTCGTCAGCTGTTCGACATACATGCTCTGCGACACATCGTTCAGAATGTCATATACCTTGGCAAATGCATTGATGGACTGTTCGTCGCCGACATGCAGGGTAAGATCGCCGTTGTTGTCTTTTGCAACAGTCAGAACGCCGGAACCGGTCACCAGCTGGCTTGCTCCGGTGTAGCCGTCCGTAACGATTCCGTAACGGCAGTCGAGGTTGGTCCAGTTTCCGGTATCGTCAGGCTGAGAATAGGCTTTCGCCATTTCGGAAAGAAGATCATATGTCCATTCTTTCCGGTCGACGATGTCGTACAGCGATCCATACTGTTCCTTAAAATACTTGTTATAGTCAGCTTTGTTGAACAGAATGCAGGAGGTGTGGAGGTCGTCCGTATACATGGCATCGCCGGTCACGAAGAAGATCTTGTCCGACAGCGTCAGATAGTTGTTTGCCTGCTGATCCCACCACGGTTTTGAGAGATCAAGCCAGTCGTTTAATGAATAGAAATAGTTCTCTGTAATTGACGGAAGCATCCTGCAGAGCGCGTCGCATACGATGTCATAGTCATCCAGGTTGGACTGAATATAAGTGCCGATTTCAACAGCCGGTTGGGCCGTCGATTCAATTTCGAGCGTGAGACCGAAGTTTTCCTCAATAAACTGGTTTCTGTCGAGAACTGCCTGAGAAATCACAGTGCCCTCGGCTTCTTCGTTCGGAACGAACTGGTTGGCGCTTTCATTGGTTCTGGTCAGAACGCGGATGGTTGTTCCGTTCCAGTTTTTCTTCTCCAGCGGGAATGCGATTCCTTCTTCTTTCGACTCTTCCGCAGGCGTGCTCGCGTTTTCGGATTCCTGCTGGGATTCCTGGGAGGGAGTCGAATTGCAGGCAGCGACGAACGGAACACTCAGCAGAAGAACGCAGAGAAGGATCAAAAGTGTTTTTTTCATCTTGAAACCCCTTTCTGATTCTGTTGGTTGTTGTTTTTATTTTTATTCACTTTACTTTAGCATAAGAACTTCCTTTTGTCAACTGAAATATCCGCCTGAAGCCGTGGAACTTCCAAAGTCATTTCCTTTAAAATCGGCGGAAATATTGTTTTTTTCACTTGTTTTTATTGAACATGTATGATAATATAATAAATAATATGATTCAACATATGCATCATGTGTCTGAATCAAAAACAATCAAGGAGAATGACAGGGTGCATTCCGATCGCTCTGCTTTTACGCACCCACGTCAGTCTGTTGCCATGACTGTCAATCCGATGATGCCCCGGAACAGAAATGAAGTGCTGTCATTGCAGTCCGCGACGTTATGTTTTTGCATGATCATGCGGACGGAAGCGCTCGATATCAATTCCAGAGGTGTTTTTTCATGCAGACGATAAACGGTATTCTCTATGCGGCCATGCTGCGGCTCGGTGCCGCTAATTTGAGCATTCACAGGACGATCGTCAATGATCTGAACGTATTTCCGATCCCGGACGGAGATACCGGTGACAATATGCTTATGACGATCTCTTCCGGCTGTGACGCGGTTTCCGGTACAGAGGAGAACATCGAGACGGTTTCCTCCGCCGCAGCCTACGGAATGCTGCTCGGCGCCAGGGGCAATTCCGGTGTGATCCTTTCAAGAATCTTTTCTGGAATCGCGAAGCGACTGACCGGCTGCAGGCAGGTGGACGTCAGAATGTTCGGTGAAGCGCTTGAAAGCGGTGTCTACGAAGCATACGGCGCCGTCCCGGTTCCTGTGGAAGGAACGATTCTGACTGTTTTTAAAGACGCCGTATCCTATGCAAATTCAAGAGTGAAGGAAGATACTTCGTTCGAGGAGTTCTTCGATCATCTTACCCAGGAGCTCAAAGCATCCCTCGAACGAACGCCCGATCTGCTTGATGTTCTGAAGCAGGCAGGTGTCGTTGACAGCGGAGGCGCGGGGATCGTCTATATTGCCGACGGCATGAAAAAGGCGCTGTACCCGGAAGTCACGGAGCAGAATGGAAAAACGGATTTCAATGAAAAACCGCGTTCCGTCACGCCCGACTTTTCCAAATTCGGGTCGGACAGCGAACTGACGTTCGGCTACTGCACCGAGTTTCTTCTGAGACTCCAGAACAGGAAAACGGAAATGAACCGGTTTGACGTCGACGAACTGATCGATTTTCTGAACTCCGTCGGAGACTCGATCGTCTGTTTCCGCGAGGGCTCCATTGTAAAAGTTCATGTGCATACGAAAACTCCTGGCGAAGTTCTGAATCATTGCCAACTTTACGGAGAGTTCCTGACCGTCAAAATCGAGAACATGACGATTCAGCATGAGGAAACGACCATTCAGAACAGATATGAATCTTCAAAATCGGAGGATTCCGATCCTGTTTTAAGAGTCGTCCCGCATAAACGTTACGGTTATGTGGCTGTCGCTTCCGGCGACGGGCTGAAAGAATTGTTTACGTCTCTCGGAACCGACGCCGTCGTTGACGGCGGTCAATCCATGAATCCGTCGACGGAAGACTTCATCAAAGCTTTCCGCATGACCGGCGCAGAAGTCATATTCGTATTTCCAAATAACGGAAACGTCATACTGACGGCAAGGCAGGCAGCTTCCATATACAAAGATGCGGACGTGCGCGTCGTACCGACGCACGACATCGGCCAGGGGTATTGCGCTCTTTCCATGCTCGATGACTCTTCTGACAGGCCCGATGACGTCGAGGCGGTGCTGAACGAGGCGATCAGCGGAGTTGTTACCGGATGTGTCTCCGTTGCAAGCCGGGACGCGAATCAGAACTGCGTTGATATCAAAAAGGGCCAGTACCTCGGATTTGTCGGCGATACAGTCTACTGTGCTGAAGAATCACCGGAAAAGGCGCTTGAAAAGCTTGCAGACAGCCTGAATGCGGGGAACTACGACGTTATGCTCCTGCTGAGCGGATGCGATGCATCCGAAGAATCGGCGCAAAAATCGGCATCTGATTTTGAAAAACGTTTTCCGAGAACAGAAACGATCCTCATGTCCGGCGGGCAACCGATTTACCATTACCTTGTAATTCTGCAATAGAAACTGAAAAGGAGAATACGAAATGCTTGTACTCTTCACAGACACCGATACCGATATCACTCCCGAGCAGGCGAAAGAATACGGCTACCATCTGATCAGCATGCCTTACGCCGTTGACGGAAAGGCGACCTATCCCTATGTCGATTTTGAAAAATTCGACGGGCATGCTTTCTACAACATGCTTCGGGAAGGGACGCTGCCTTCCACAAGCGCGATTTCCTCCGGACAGTACAGAGAGTATTTCGAACCGCATTTCAAAAACGGCGACGACATCCTGTATGTCCATTTTTCCGCGGCGATGACCATGACGTTCAACGAAATGGATATCGCGCTGGCGGAACTCCGGAAGGAATATCCGGAGCGGAAGTTCTACTCGATCGATACAAAAGGCATCACGACGCTCAGCTACAACATCGTTCTGGAGATCGGCGATATGTATAAAGCCGGTAAATCGGTCGATGAGATTCTTGAATGGGCAAAGAATGAAGTCGATCATTTTACTGTCTACTTCTTTGCCGACGATCTGAAATTCTTCAAGCGAAGCGGACGCGTCAGCGGGCTGGCCGCCACGATGGGGACTCTGATCGGCGTCCGTCCGATCATCTACATGAATGACGAAGGAAAGATGGTCAGCGTCGGAAAAGAGCGGGGAAGAGCGAACGCGATGGACAGACTTGTGAATATGGTCGAGCAGCTCGGCGACCATATCGAGGATCACCGCATCGTCATCGGTCACACGGACGCTCCCGAACTGGCGGAAGAAGTACGCAACAGCCTGATCGCAAAATTCGGAAACAATTTGCGGATTGAAACCCAGATCGTCAACCCGACCGCAGGGAGTCACTGCGGACCGAATGCGGTAGGCGTCTGCTTCCACGCGATTCACCGCTGATCCGTTTTTTGAAATGAAGAGAATCGTTATGGACTGCCTCGGAGGAGACAAGAGCCCCGAGGCGAACGTGGAAGGCGCCGTCAGCGCTCTGCGCCGTTATTCGGATCTCGAGATGATTCTGGCAGGGGATGAAGACGTTCTTCGTACACTTGTCCGGAAGCATGCGGGGAGTGAAGAAGAAAGACGCCTGACTTATCTGCATGCGCCGGATGTGATCACGGGCGAGGATAAGCCAACAGACGCGATCCGCTTCAAAAAAGACAGCTCTTTGATGGCTGCAGTACGGCTTCTAAGAGAAGACGATTCGATTGACGGCATGATCTCTTCCGGCGCCACCGGAGCGATCGTCGCTGCGTCAACGCTCAGGATCGGACGTATCGAAGGCATTTACCGTCCTGCTTTCTGTCCGGTCCTTCCCACCATGAACGGCGGTGTCGTCGGTATCTGCGACAGTGGCGCAAACGTCGACTGCTCGCCGCTTCAGCTTCAGCAGTTCGCGTTGCTCGGATCCATCTACCTTCAGATCGTTTTCGGCATCGAATCTCCAAGAGTCGCGCTTCTGAATATCGGAACGGAAACCGAAAAGGGAGATCTCCTTCGCAAAGAAGCCTACCCGATCCTGGAAAACACAAAAGGGATCCGTTTCTGCGGGAATATGGAGAGCAGAGACCTGCTGAGCGGGAAGTATGACCTTGTCGTCTGTGACGGTTTCTCCGGAAACGTCCTTGTGAAGTCGACTGAAGGCGCCTGCCTTGAGATGCTGAAAATGCTGAAAAGAGACATCTATTCCAAAAAGATCTATCAGCTCGGAGCTTTTTTCCAAAGAAAGATGTTTCAAAAAGAAAAAGAGTTCATGAACTATCAAAATTACGGCGGCAGCGTCCTGCTCGGGATTCGCAAAGTTGTCGTCAAAGGACATGGAAGCAGCAATGCGAACGCGCTGTCCAAATGCGTCGAGCAGGCGTACAAGATGGCCGATCAGCATTATGAGAGCCGTCTGCAAGCCCTGCTTGAGCTGAATCCCGTTTCCGAAACTAATGAATCATAAAGAAAGAGAGAAACAAGATGTTTGAGAAAGTAAAAGAAATACTTATCAAAGAACTTCACCTGAAGAATGTGGAAGTCACACCGGAATCCAGATTCCAGGAAGATCTGGGCGCTGACTCGCTTGATATTCTTACGTTGCTGATGACGATCGAGGAAACATACGGTATTACCGTACCGGATGAGAAACTTGCGGCGTTCCATACCGTCGGAGACGTTGTCTCTTTCCTGGAAACGCTTCAGCACTGAAAGCCAGTTTTCAAATAATTTGCCGAAGAGGAGTTAAAAAAATGGAAAAGTACATTATTCTGCCGGACGTTACATGCGATCTTTCGGAAGACATCCGAAATGAAATCGGTCTCGAGCATTACATTCACAGTTTCTTTCACGTGGAGTCTGCCAAATTCGAGAAGGATTATGACACGACGCTGGACTGGAATCAGATATCAAGAGATGAGTTTTACAAATTTGTCGGCGACAGAAAGTGCAAAGTTACGACTGCCCCCCCGACACCGGAACTCTTTGAAGAGACATTCGAGAAATTCGTTTCCGAAGGTTATGCCGTTCTCAGCATGAGCATTTCCTCGAAAATCAGCGCGACTTACGGCTTTGCGACCAAAGCGGCTGAAAGAGTCCTCGAGCGCCATCCGGATGCGAAAATCCACTGCACGGACTCCTTCAGAATGTCCGGCGCTTTCGGACTGCTCGTCATCTGCGCCTGCCTCCTGAAAAAAGAAGGCAAATCGTTCGATGAAGTTGTTGACTGGGTCGAGAACAATAAATACCGCATTCATCAGATGGGTCCGATCGACGACCTGATTTTCGTCGCCAGACGCGGCAATATCACGATGGGCAAGGCTATCATGGGCAACTTTGCAGGTGTTAAGCCGATGGGAGACTGCAACGACGTCGGATACGTCACCGTCCTGACGAAGGCAAAAGGAATCAAGAACGCTCTGGATCTGACGGTCAAATACGTTGAGGCAACTGCAAAGGATATCGGAAGCCAAACGATCCTCGTTTCTCATTCCAACCGCGAAGCATACGCCAATGCTCTCAAGGAACAGCTGGAAAACGCGTTGCATCCGAAGAAAGTTTATGTTTCCGATGTTTATCCCGGTTGCGGACCTAATATCGGTCCCGGCATGATCGGCGTATATTACCTCGGCGATGCCGTCTCTGAAAACAACACGGCCGAAAAAGAGATCATGGCCCGTCTGACTGCGAAATCATAAGGATGGTTTCATGCGGATGCTTTTCTCCGCATGAAAAAAGGATAAATATGGCAAACCAGATAAACGGAATGCGGCTGATGGGAATGCTCGCGAACGGCGAGAGAAATCTGTTCCTTCACCGCGATGAGATCAATGATTTGAATGTCTTTCCGGTTCCCGACGGAGATACCGGAACAAATATGTATCTGACGATACGAAGCGGCGTGGACTCAGTCAGTGCTGATCCCGAACAGCCGATGAGCGAGCTGACTTCCAAATTTGCGTCCGCTGTTACGCTTTCTGCAAGGGGAAATTCCGGCGTGATTCTCTCGCAGTTCCTGCGCGGATGGATGAAGTCCGTGTCAGGGTCGGAAATCATGACGCCGAAAGCGTTTTCGGATGCGCTGAAATGCGGCGTTAAAATGTCGTACGATGCCGTCGCCAATCCCGTGGAAGGTACGATGCTGACCGTTATGCGCGAAGGCGCGGAAGCTGTCGAGAGCGCGCTTGGTTCGTGCGACGACGTGGAAGACTGCGTTCAGGTGTTTCTGAATGCCGCTTCCGCTTCTCTTGACAATACGCCGAACCTGCTTCAGATTTTGAAGGATGCAAACGTTATTGACAGCGGCGGCGCAGGGATCGTGTATCTTTTCGAAGGCATGCTTGCGTATCTGCAGGGGAGAGAACTGAAAAAGGCAGGTTCTGACGAGCCCGATGATTTGCCGGGCCAGTCCCGCCCCACTGATTATTCGTCATTCACAAAAGACAGCACTTTCGAATACGGCTACTGCACCGAACTTCTGATTCAGCTGCTGAACGGAAGTGAACCTTATTCGTCTGTCTCCTTCAGGGAATCGCTGAATGCTCTCGGAGAATCCGTCGTAGTTTCAGAATCTGACGACAAAATCAAAATCCACGTGCATACGTCCCGACCCGAAGAAATTTTGTCGTTTTGCCACAGATACGGTGAATTCCTCCATCTCAAGATTGAGAACATGAGTGTTCAGCATACCGAGATCGAAGAAAACGCCAAAGTGTCCGGAAGCAAAACGAACGGCGTGAAAAAGTGCGGCCCGCTCGCTGTCGTTGCAGTTGCGCCCGATGAGATCATGGAGGAATTGTTCCTCAATATGGGCGCCGACGCAGTCATCAGATGCCAGGGAAATCCGTCTTCCAGCGATTACATCGATGCTTTCAAAACGCTCGATGCGAAGGACATCCTAGTGTTCCCGAATCACCCGAACTCCGTCCTTGCCGCACTGAACGCCGCGGAAATGTATCAGGACTCACGCGTGCATGTGATTGAAAGCAAATCCGTCGCCCATTGCTATTCTGTCCTGCCCATGATTGATTTTGCGGAAACTGACGTCGAATCCGTGATATCGTCCGCGAACGAAATCATCGAAGGGATGGATTTTGCGTCCGTGTCCCGCGCTGCGAAAGACTCCTGCTTTGGTTCGAAAGACATCAAAAAAGGCGAATTTATCGCATTATGGGGCAAGAAGCTCCTTGCCGTCGGCTTTGAACTCGGACACGTCTGTGTAGACGCTATAAGAACGATTCTCATGAACCGTCCGACCGATGTCATCACCGTCTTCTGCGGAAAGAACGTTTCCGCAGAAGCGCTGAACGATGCTTTCGATACCTTACGCAGCGAATTCATTTTCGTTGAAATACAGACTGTTCATACCGCAAACACGCTCACTGACCTTTTGATTTCGTTTGAGTAATCACCACCTGAAAGGAGCATCGGAATGCGTAAGTTGACAAAGCGCTCGCAGCTTCTCCTGTACGGCTGTTCGGGTATAGGCGTGAACCTGCTGAATACGATCATCGGAACCTATTTGTGCAGCGCGCTTCTGACCGGCGGCTTCGTGAACAACGTCGAATCCTGGACCTACCTGAATAAGGATCTCGTCATTGCTTCTGTCTGGGCGGTCATGCTCGTCGTTGCAAAAATCGTCGACGGCGTCATCGATCTTCCGATGTCTTCATTGACGGACAATCTGAGGACAAGATGGGGAAGACGCCGTCCTGCGCTGATGATCGGCTGGATTCCGATGATCATTGCATATCTGCTGTTTCTGGTACCGCTGAATGCCGGGGTCTCCTTGCTCAACACCGTATGGTTTGCGCTTATCCTCTGCATCTTCTACGCTTTCTACACTTTGACGATGGTCACTTACTACGCAACCTTCGCAGAAGTCGTTGACAACGAGAGCGACCGCGTATACCTCTCCAGCGTCAAGTCCGTTTGCGACGTGATCTATTTCTGCATCGGATTTGCTCTGATCCCTCTGTTCGTCAATCTGGGAAGCAACATACGCATCGTCGCGCTGATGTTTCTTCCGCTTGCATGCACGATGTTTATTCCGTTGTTTCTCCTTAAGGAGGAACCGAGCAACCTGCAGACGGATCATACGGAAAGAGTTCGGCCGGTCAATCTTTTTAAATCCATCGCGCATTGTGTGAAAAATAAGGACTTTCTGATCTGGATGCTTGTACACGGGATCGTGTTCAATATCGGAATGACGCTTTTCCTGTCCGGGATCAACGAGTTTTTCTCAACCGCCGGACTTCCGATGACGCCGATCATGGCCTGCTCGTTCGGCCCGGTCCCGTTTACGATCATCCTCTATAACAAGGTCGTGAAAAAGAAAGGCGTAGGATTCGCATACAGGTACATCCTGATCACTTTTGCCGCCGCGATGGCGCTGATGACATTTGCAAATTTCCTTCCCGATTCAGCAAAGATGGCTGTGGGAATCGTTTCTGCTCTGATTGCCTCGTTCTCTATCGGCGCGTTCTTTTCAGTCGGATACACCGTTCCGGCGCATATCGCCGCCGAGTCAAACAAAAAGTCCGGCATCATGACGTCGTCCATGATCTTTGCCGTGCAGGGACTGTTTGAAGGCGTTTCCGCCGGTGTTGCCTCCGGCATACTGCTGACTTACATCAAAGACCACGACGGCCATCTTGCCGAAACCGGCAACTGGTTCGAAACCGTCAGGCTGGCCGGCTATATTCCGGCCGCAGTCGCTTTCTTCTGCATCCTGGCATGCATTCTGACGGTATTCGTTCCGAAGAGCATTTCCAGACTCGGAATACAGAATGACGATAAAACTACCAAGCAGGAAGACTGACTTATGAGCGAAATCCAGATCGAGACATTTAAGAATACTGGCAAAGTCGTGCGTGAAAAGCTGCATATGCTTTCTCAAACCGACTGCTCTTTCGGTTCGATTTACAAAGTCATGTTCTCCAAGCCGAACTTTGCCATGATGGAAACGTCTACGTCGTTCGGAGGGATCAAGGTCTTCACTTACGGCGAAGCGGATGAAATCATCGGCAGAATCGCTGCCGGGATCCGGAGTACCGGAATCCGCGACAGTTACATCGCGCTTTACGGCGAAAACTGTCCGGAATGGGTCTTTCTGTTCTGGGCTATACTCCGCAGCGGGAACAAGGTCTTTCCGGTCAATCTCAGACAGCCTTCCGGTTTTTGCCAGTCTATGATGGACTCATTATCCTGCGCATGCATACTGACGCCCGGCAGCTGCTCCGGATTTACCCAGAAAGTCTTCATATACGAAGAGATTCTCGGGATGGGTTCCCGGCAAAACGATTCTGAAGAAGACGTTTTTTCGGATGAGATCGCATTGTGCACAAGCGGTACGACGCTTCAGGAGAAGATCTGCTTTTATACCGGAAAAGAGTTTTCGTCGCTGATCCTGTCTGCCGAAGGCATCATCAAAAGAAACAAGACCATCAAGCGCGCATATCGCGAACATGTCAAAATGCTCGTTGTGCTTCCGCTTTATCACATCTTCGGACTTGAAGCTACCTATGTCCTCTTCTCTTTCTTCGGCGTATCCTTCGTTTTTCCTGAGAACATGACGCCGGAGATCCTGCTGCGTACCATTCGCGATCATGAAGTCACGCATATCCTTTGCGTTCCGACACTATGGCATATGATCGAGAAGTTCGTACGCAGAGAAATCGCCAAGCGCGGGCAGAAAACCGTCGACAAATTTGAAAAAGGTCTGAAAATCTCACTCGCACTCCAGTCGCTTTTTCCGTTTACCGAACAAAGAATCCCGTCGAAGCTGTTCAGAGAAGTCCGCAATGAACTGTTTGGGGAAAGCGTTCATTTCTGCATCTCCGGAGGAAGCGCTCTCCGCATTTCCGCTTCCAGACTGATGAACGGCATCGGATATCCGCTCTTCAACGGATACGGCATGACGGAGATCGGCATCGCTTCGGCCAATTTCGCGCGCAAGGCGAACGAGCGTCTGAACGCTTCCTTCGGGACGCCTTTCGACTGCGTCAGATTCCGCGTCGGCGGAGACCGTCATCTTCTCGTTTCCGGTCCTTCCGTATGCAAGAGCATGATGATCAACGGCGTAAGAAAGGCGACAGACGAATGGTTTGATACCGGCGACATGGTCGAGATCGATGCGAAGGGCCGGTATGTCCTGTGCGGGCGGGCTTCGGACGTCGTGATCGGAGAGGGCGGCGAAAACCTCAATCCCGAACTTGCGGAACAGGCTTTCGATCTTCCTTCCGCAAAGAATTTTGCAGTGCTCGGAGACGAAAAGAAGGAAAAGCTGATACTGGTCTGCCAGATTTCAGACAAAATGGTTTCCGTACAAAAAGAAAAACTGCTGAAAGACATCGAAAAAGGGAAGTCGCTCCTTCCTCTGACATATCTGATTTCACATGTCTACTTTACCTACGATCCCATCATGGATGATACGGATATCAAGGTCAGCAGGCATAAGCTGCGTCAAAAGATAGACAGCGGTGCAGTGAAGCTTTTCGACCGGCTTGACAGATCCTCTGAGGGTTCAAGATCAAATGCCGGAGAGGAATCCGAAATTGCCGGGATTCTGAGAGAAATGTTTGCAGACATTCTGGACGTCGCGCCGGAGTCCATTGACCCGAATGCTCATTTCATGAATGATCTCGGCGCTTCCAGCCTTGAATATATCCTTCTCGTGAACCGCATACAGGAACGATTCGACGTGAACGTCGCGTTTGAAGCGGAAGGATTCGGATATACCCTGAATGATTTCGCTTCCTTGATCGAAACATTGATTTGCTTATGAGAGTCATCTACTTTATCTGCCGGTGGATCGGGCTGATCAGCGCTCTGATCCCGGGACTGATCATTTTCAAGCCGAAGATTTATTATGAAGACAGACAGAAGCAGTCGCGGAAAGTCAAAGGCGGCGCATTGATCGTTTCAAACCATTTTGCCGTATTCGATTACATGGTTTCCGTGTTTCTGTTCCTTCCGAGATTTCTTCGCGTCGTCAGCGCAGAGTTTCCATATCACAACTGGTTTCTGTCGTTCGGCATGAACTGTTTTCGCGGAATCAAAGCGGACCAGTCCGTGAAAAGCATGAAATTCGTTGATGACAGCGTGAAGGCGCTGCGCAAAGGCGATATCGTCCAGATCTTTCCGGAAGGCCACAATACGAAAGACGGAAACGTGGCTCCTTTTAAAACGCCGTACCTGATGATCATCATGCGCAGCGGCAAGCCCGTGATCCCGGTTGTGCTGGATGGAAACTACGGGCTGTTCAAACGCGTCCATGTGATCATAGGGAAACCGATATATCCGGATGAACTTCAACTGACCGACGATTGCAGCGAAGAACAGATCGCGCGTGCGAACGACTACATACGGAACCGCGTCGTATCTTTGAAGTGCCTTCTGGAGCAAAAATGCAAAGGCGGAGGTCCATCCGATTCATGACCGCTTTCCTTCTGACGATTCCCGAATTTCATCTCTTTTTCATGCCGACGGTCGTCCCGGTTTTTTCTGCCGTTCTTGCTTATGCATCCGAAGATGTCGCTGCGTTCCAGGAAATCCTTCCGACGATCCTGCTTGTTGCGGGACTCGTCCTGGGACTTGTCGTTCTTCCCGCCTTTATCATTCTGATGATCGTCGGATATCTCGTCTATACAAATGTGCTGAAACGGGGCGTTAACGAAGACTGGGGACGCCACTGCTCGATCGACGAGCCGCGTCATGTACAGATGTACGACGAAGGCATGGCGTGGCACGAACGCATGCTCGCGCATTGCAGGGAGGTCCATATCGTACGGGACGGCCTGAATCTGTACGGCGAGTATTACGATTTCGGGTCCGACTGCTGCGTCATCTTTTTGCCCGGCAGAATGGAAAGCCTGCATTATTCATATTATTTCAACCAGGCATACGAGTCCCTCGGAGTGAACCTTCTTTCGATTGACCCGCGTGCTCACGGATTGAGCGACGGAGAATACAATACCGTCGGGTTTGAAGAGTCAAAGGACATCATCGCTTGGTCGAAGTTTATCCATGATGAATTCGGAGTCCGTAAGATCATGCTGCACGGCGTATGCATCGGAGCCGCCGGAGGAATGCTCGCCTGTACCGACCCGGACTGTCCGGATTACGTCGCCGGACTGATTGCTGACGGCATGTTCGTCAATTTCGGCGAGTCCATGAAAGAGCATCTGATTGAAAGGAAAAAGCCGGTCTTTACGCTCGGGTTCATCAATTTCTGGATGAGGTTTTTCACGAAGCATTCGATGAAAAAAGGTCCTGTGGACCGGATCACCGGTTTCCGCAAATCGCTTCTCATGCTGCACAGCCGCGCGGACAAGTATTCCGTCCCGAAACTTGCGCAGAAACTATACGATCTGTGCCCGAGCGAACGAAAAAAGATTGTCTGGTTCGATGACAGTCAGCATTCCATGATCCGGTACGATCACACGGCGGACTATGACGCCGAGGTCATTGCATTTGCTAAAGAAACATTTGACATCAAAGACTAGAAGGAGGAAAGCATATGTATTGCAAAAAATGCGGTTACGAGATTGATGAGGACGCCCTTTTCTGCCCGAAATGCGGCGCAAAACAGTCCTCTCTTCCCGCAGAGCCCGAATCTGAGCAGCCGGCAAATGAAGAAGAGGTTGTGAAAGAACAGCAGGAACAGATTTCCGCCGAGGAAAAAGAAGTTCTTGACGCGAAGCCTGTCCCGGTGGAGAATCAGAAAGAGGACCCGGAAAAACCGGCGCCTTCCGGACCTGCTCCGGGAAAGGTCCAGGCGCAGAACACCATTTTCATTCTCGGACTCATCGGACTCGCGGGCAACTCGGTCTCTACGATCGGGGCGCTGATCGTCTCCATTATTGCACAGAAAAAGTTCCAGGAAGCTATGAACAAGTACGGAACGCTTTCCGGAAAAGCCCATACCGGAAACCGCCTTGCACGGATCGGCAAGATCGTTGCCATCGTTTCAACGGCTGTGATCGCCGCCTGGATTCTGATTGTTTTGCTGGTATGGATCATTGCGCTCATCGTCGCTGCACGTAGATACGGAATCTAAGGAATTGATGATGTACTGCTCGAATTGCGGAAAAAAACTTACGGACGGACAGCGATTCTGTCCGGAATGCGGCTCGCCCTGCGCAGCGGATGACAAAGTCAAACCGGAAGAAAGGATCCAATTCAATGCTGCTGATCAGCATGCCTCTTCTGAAGTGAAAAACCACCCGCTTCCGCTGATCCTGGGAATCGCCGGTCTTGTTATGACCGGTATCGGCGCCGTTCTGGGAATCTACGCTTTCTGGCTCGTTTTTCCCGGATTGGGAACGAGCGCAGCGGCCTGGATCCTTTCGTATGCTCTGGCAGGAAAGAAATGCAGGCCAGCAAGACGAATGCTTGTAGGTCGCAGGCTCGGAATGATCGGCGTGATCCTTTCGATCGTCCTGATTTCCGTTCTTCTGGCGCTTCTCTTCATTCTTCCGTATGATCGTTTGAAA
>CACZRJ010000133.1 GCA_902783535.1 uncultured Ruminococcus sp.
CTGGTCGATGGAGCTTCCAATAATGAAAAAGCTGTCCAAGAACTTGCGAAAGAATTTGACGAAAAAATATACGATGCCGATGTGTCGCTTTTCGGTGAACCGCGTTTTGAAGGGAACGGTGCAAAAGTCAACCTCTTGCTCTATAACTTCACATCACCTTACGTTGCGGGCTTCTTCTGCATGCTGGATTTGTTTGCAGATGGAGAAGTGACCGCAATACAAGCTGCGTATTATGGCGTTAACACGGACCATGCGATTATTCACATTAATCTCGGACTTCTCGGGAACAAAGAAGCGAAAACAGTTCTTTATTCCACTGTTGCACATGAATTTCAGCATCTGATCTGCGGAACAGCATATTTTGAAAACGGGGGCACGGCCCAATGTGGCGTATGGCTAAACGAAGCAATGTCTGGATTGATAGAGGAAAAACTATACGAAGGCGTTCAGGAAGCAAATGGTCGATATGAGTCTCTGTCATCTAGCAATTTGATTCGGCATGGGCAATCTATGTATGACTTCACGACGTTAACAACCTTCTCGGATTTTGACATTGGAGTCTATGGATCTGTTTTCCTGTTTGGAAAGTACCTGGAAAAGCTCGGCGGCGAAAAGGTTTTTCATAAAATACATGATTATTGGAGAATGGCATTCAAGGGGGGCTCTGATGCAGAGGCCATATACAATGCAATGCCAAAAGAGGTCATCGAGAGTATTGATGCGAAATACGATATCACGGGTGACTCCATGATGGATAAAAAAGAGCTGTGGCTTAGCAAATTAGTGCTCGATTTCTATCTTGCAATACTCAATAGTTCAGATGTCGCAAGTGGAAAATTGGACGCACGTACTTTGTTGTACGATGAAATCAACCCTGCGAGAATTTACGGTGGTGGCAGGGTGCTTGTTGCCGTAAAAGACGAGTCTTATAACATTCCGAAAGATGCAGGAGAGGGATTGGTATATGTGGGATTGGACGGTAATTTCCAGGCCTTGACGTCTGCATTATGCAAATAGACGTGGCTGGAGTGACCGTCATGATCGTTTTACCGATTCCAGGATTATTTTACGGTCTTGGGATACCTATGGGAAAAAGCGCAGAGCAAAAATGCGGATTTGGATTTTATAACAATGTCCTGTTATAAACCGCGCCATTCGTGCTTTTTCAATCATCTTGGAGGGCCGGTTTAAAGTGGTCGGGAGTGGGTGGAAAATTAGCCGGGGTCGTATGCATCCCGGCTTTTGCTTTCTTGTAAAGGATTGCAGGAAGCGACAGATAATACAGAATTATTATATTTGTTCATCAAGGCATCGATTTATGGAGAGCGAGTGAATATCATTTCGTCCGGTATCGCCTATGGGCAATTTCAAAGATCACGTTTCATTATCTGCATTTGCTTACGATCTTTTTCTAAATGACTCAAGAATATTACCCTATATGGAATAAGGCGAGTGAATTGTTCATGCTACCCTAATTCTATTTTGTCTGTATTTAGTGCTTTTGAAGACATTTTTTGTCTTGACAATTGATGCAATATAATATATAAATAGCACATAAGGCTTTGTGTTTCCGCTGGTTTGCGGACACCGGTTAATTCGAGGTTGTGTCATGCCGTCATTTTCGAATCAAAAATTCAGCCCGTCCTATGGCGGATTCCGTCAGGCGAGCCCCGAACGACGGGCAGAAGTCATAGATGCCTGTACGAAATGCTTTCTGGAAAAGGGACTCGGTGAAACGTCCGTCCGTGATTTAAGCGATTCTATTCACCTCCGTGTTGCCGGAATTTATTCTTATTTTGAAAACAAGGACGATGCGGTTCGCGTCTGCGCTGAGAAGGCTGCAATGGATGTGGAGAAGTCCATGTTGCTTTATGCCGTTCAGCATATTCAAGCGGAGCCGAAGACACTGCTTTCGGATCTTTTTGGACTTGCAGACGATAATGCGTCATTGCTTCGCTTCTATACTCAAGTTGTCACATCTCCGAGATATGCAGATGTGATGGCTCCCTTTCGCGAAAAGTTCAGTGACCGCATCACCTATTACATAACCCGGTGTGCAGATAAACTTGGCGTCATGGATTCCGAACTGTCTCCCATGTTTCGCATGGGCGTTTCCGCGTATTCTCACTATATGATTTATGGCAGAAAGAGCGACATCGAAATGCAGGTGAAGCTCCTGACCGAATATCTCGAAAATCTTGAACCGGCATTGGTTTTTTGAGTCATAGGGCCCCTGCAGGCGTGAACACGTCGCATGGACCCTTATCGTGTGTCAATTAGCAAAACAATCGCTCGTTCGAATGCGCTGCGATTTGAGGCAACTTGGAGGCGTACAGTCGAACAATGGAAGAATCCAGGAGAGAACTGATCTCTGGTGTGCTGCAGGAAGATAAAGAACTCATGCAGCTGCTGAAAAGAAAAAAATACTTTTCTGTGCTCGCCTACCTGAACGGCCACGGTTTTGACTGTTCCATGGACGAACTGCGGGAGATTGCGGGAGAACTGACCGGCGTGAAGATGAACCGCGACCATTCGGTTCCGGAGAACGGAAAAGAGATAAGGCCGCTGGCACGCAGTGGAAAGAAGCGGAATCCGACCCATCCGACTTGGAACAAAGCGCTGCTCATTTCGGTAGTCGTTGCCTTGGCTACTCTCTTGATAGCGGCAGTGCCGATCGGACTTAGTTTCTCGGAACATTCTGAAGACGGTCAAACGTCAGCAATCGGGACATCGACAGGGGATGAGACAACTCTCGGGAGCGACATTCCGTCGAACAGTTTTCTGTCGGCACGTCCCGGACAGGTGAAATACAATGACAGTTCAACTGCTGAAAAAACGAATATCGGTGACGCGTCGGAGCAGGAACGAGGAAATGAGAACGGCTCGGCGGATGATTCGCAGGAAAGCTGTTCCGAGAATAGTGAAGATATAGGGGAGTTGTCCGGATTCGCTGAAATTTCGGACGGTTCCGGACTCCTTATGACTCCTCCCGGTCAGTATGCCGTATCATTGTCTCCCGAAGGCGGAAAACTGCAGATGACGGAGATTCTCGTACGTTCCGGCTCCCTTTACGGAGAACTGCCCGTTCCGGAAGACGGTCCCGGGTATTTCGCCGGCTGGTTCTATCATGCCGAAGACATGACCGACGTCGCCTGGTGGTACGCGTATTCCGACCGCGTGACGGCGAATACGGTCGTTTCGCAGCAGGAGCCGCATACGCTTTACGCGCACTGGACAAAGGACCAATGCTCGCCGACCTTTATCGCGTCCGGTATCGACCGCATTTCCTCCGGGGACAATGTCTGGTCCGGGTCTGGACCGCTGGTCGTCCGGATGAAGTCGGACGTCTCGCTCTACGGCTGGGCACTGTACGAGGACGGCTTCGATCATCTTGA
>CACZRJ010000134.1 GCA_902783535.1 uncultured Ruminococcus sp.
GATCCTGTCGGGCTTCTTGCCCAGCGATACCCGGGTCTCCATAGGCTCACGGAGCGGGTCGATGGACGGATTGGTGACCTGGGACGCGTTTATGAGGAGCCTGTCCCAGTAGACGGGCAGGGGCTTCGGGTTGCCCATGGAGGACAGCAGCACGCCGCCGCTGTTCGCCTGCTTGTAGATCTCCTTGATCGTGTCGTTCTGCCAGTTCGCGTTCTCGCGGAGCGCGCAGTCGCTTTTCACGATCTTCAGCGCGCGGGTCGGGCAGAGCGACACGCACCGCTGGCAGTCGACGCATTTCGTCTCGTCGCTGATCATGACGCCCCGTCCGGGACTGAACGAATGCACCTCGTTGGCGCACTGCCGCTCGCACACGCGGCAGGAAATGCATCTGTCGTAATTCCGGACGACTTCGAATTCCGGATAAATGAATTCCACTCCCATCAGAACATGCCCTCCTTCACGGTCACGACGACCGGCTCGCCGCCGGACGGGGCCCAGATCCTTTCCGCGTCCGGCTCCATGACCCGGATCGCAGCCTCTTCGCTCGCGATGAACACGCGGTCGTCTTTCTGGCCCACGACCATGGACCGGAGTTTCAGCCGGTCGTTCAGCGCCATCAGTCCGCCGTCGAACCCGACGACGATGGAGAACGGTCCGGTGATGAGCAGGCTCGGGAACACCGTGCGCAGATACTTCAGCTTTTCCTTTTCGTACGCGTCCGTCTTGTTCCCGATCGTGCTCCAGAACGGAGCGGCGATCACGTTCGCCGCTTCTTCAAGCGTCAGTCCCTGACGGCGGACGAGATAGTCGAGGATGTATGTGATGACCTCCGTGTCCGTCTGCAGCGTGCATTTGTAGCCGAACATCTCGATATACCGGCGGTTGGCGTCGTAGGAGGAGATCTCGCCGTTGTGGACGACCGAGCAGTCGAGCAGCGTGAACGGATGCGCGCCGCCCCACCATCCGGGGGTGTTCGTGGGATAGCGGCCGTGCGCCGTCCAGGAATAGCCCTCGTATTCGTCCAGTCTGTAGTATACGCCCACGTCCTCCGGGAATCCGACCGCCTTGAAGGTGCCCATGTTCTTTCCGCTGGAAAAGACGTACGCGCCTTTCATCTCCACGTTGATCTTCATCACCGTGCGCGCGACGAATTCCTTTTCGTCCAGCTGAAGATCCGCGAGCACCGAGCGGAGAGGCGTCAGGAAATACCGCCAGATGATCGGCTCGTCGGTGATCTCCGGCATCTTTCGCGTCGGGATCATCTCCCCTTTGACGACCTCAAAGGACTCCTTCAGGAACGACTCGCACTTTTTGCGGGTATCCCGGCAGTCGAAAAACATATGGAACGCGTAAAGGTCTTTGTGATCCGGATAGATCCCGTATCCGGCAAATCCGCCGCCGAGCCCGTTCGAACGGTCGTGCATCGGCTTCATCGCCTCTATGACGGAACTGCCGGTCATGCGGCGGCCTTCCCTGGAGATCACGGCCGCGATCGCGCACCCCGACGGGATCCTCACGTCGCCTTCTCTGATCATGTCGTTTCACCCTTCCTTCGGTTTCGTTCCGATAAAGAATAAAAAGACGCCCGTTTTCACGCGGGACAACCGCCTGCGTGAAAATGAACGCCTTTGCTCATCGCCTGTGTTATACACCCTCATTTCGTTCTTGTCAAGAGCCAAAGCCGCATCTTCCGCACATTTTTCCCCGGCCGATGAAAAAAAAGCGCAAAAAAGTTGCGAAAAAAGGGCTTGACAAACCGGAAGACATGGTGTAAGATGGCTGACGTTGAAGGCAATGGCGTCTTTGAACCGCAGGGGTTCGGAGGCGCTTTTCGTTTCAAAACTAAATAAAAAACAATGAAGGCAACGGCGTCTTTCATACATTTTCCGTATGAAGGGCGCCGTATCTTTTTTCAAAACGGAAAGGAGAAAAGAACAATGAAAACAGTACCGGAGTATTTCGGAGAACAGGTCTTTGACGACAGAGTCATGAAGTCGGCGCTGTCCGCAAAGGTTTACGCGGCCCTCAGGAAAACCATCGACGAGGGGCTGCCGCTCGACCCGGGCGTGGCGGACGCCGTGGCGGTCGCCATGAAAAACTGGGCGGTGAGCAAGGGCGCGACGCATTTCACCCACTGGTTCCAGCCGCTGACCGGCATCACCGCGGAGAAGCACGACAGCTTCATTTCCCCGTCCCCC
>CACZRJ010000135.1 GCA_902783535.1 uncultured Ruminococcus sp.
CCGGAAGTCAAAAAAGCGGAGCCGCAGGAAAAAGAAGCTCCGGCCGTTGCCGCTTCTCCGAAGAAGAAAACGCAGCCGGCGAAGAAGACCGAGCCGGAAGTCAAGGAAAAAGAACCGGAGCCGTCGGAAAATGACGTCCCCGCGGCAGCGCCCTCGAAGAAAAAAGCGCAGCCCGCGAAGAAGGCCGAACCCGAAGTCAAAGAGAAAGAAAAAGAACCGGAGCAGGCCGTCAAGGAAGTTCCGGCGGAGCAAACAGCTCCGGAGGAACCCGCCGCTGTTCCGGAGGAAACCGCGGAAGAGAAGCAGCCTGCGGCGAAGAAGCCGGCGAAGAAACCGTCGTCCGGATCGAAGAAAGGGAAGACCGCGGCCGGCAGCGGCGCGAAGAACGGTCATGCTCCGGAAACCGCCGCAAAGGACGACTCGGAATACATGAACGATCCTTTCCTCAGATCCTTCTTCACGGAGGATCAGATGCGGTCGATGAAGCGCAGCGGCGCAGCGTCTTCGCTGGAGATCCTGAACGTTCTCGCGGAAGAGGACGTCTGCCTGGAAACGCTGCTCAAACTGGACGAAACGCTGAACAAATACGGCGTGGAGATCCAGTCCGAAATGGACAACCCGTCCATTCTCGACCTCACGGAAGACGCGGCGCTGGAAGAGGAGCTGGCGGAGGAGACGAACGAAGACGTCGACAGACTTCTGTCGCAGGAAGGCGTCGGAACGGACGATCCGGTCCGCATGTATCTGAAAGAGATCGGAAAAGTCCCGCTTCTGACGGCGGACGAAGAACTCGAACTCGCCGAGCGGATGTCGAACGGCGACGTGAAGGCGAAACAGCAGCTGGTGGAGGCGAACCTGCGTCTGGTCGTCAGCATCGCAAAACGTTATGTCAACCGCGGGATGTTCTTCCTCGATCTGATCCAGGAAGGAAATCTCGGCCTGATGAAGGCGGTCGACAAGTTCGACTACGGCAAGGGCTACAAGTTCTCGACCTACGCGACATGGTGGATACGCCAGGCGATCACCCGCGCCATCGCGGACCAGGCGAGGACCATCCGCATTCCCGTTCACATGGTGGAGACCATCAACCGCGTGCTCCGCGTGTCCAGACAGCTTCTGCAGGAGAACGGAAGGGATGCGACCAGCGAGGAGATCGCAAGCGAGCTCGGGATCCCGGTCGAAAAGGTCCGCGAGATCCTGAAGATCGCGCAGGAACCCGTTTCCCTGGAAATGCCGATCGGCGAAGAGGAAGACAGCCATCTCGGAGACTTCATCGCGGACGACAATACGCTCGCTCCCGCTGACGCGGCATCCTTCACGATGCTGCGCGAGCACCTGATGGAAGTGCTGCATACGCTGACGCCGAGGGAGGAGCAGGTGCTGAAGCTTCGGTTCGGTCTGGACGACGGACGCCCGAGGACGCTCGAAGAGGTCGGCAAGGAATTCTTCATCACCAGGGAGCGCATCCGTCAGATCGAATCCAAAGCGCTCCGCAAGCTGCGTCATCCCAGCCGCAGCAAAAAGTTGAAAGATTATCTCGAATGACGAACGCGAAGGACGGTGAAAACGATGATAAAGGAACAACTTGAAAAAATCCGCGAACGCGCGGACGCGTTCATCGCGCAGGCCGACACAGAGCAGGCGCTGGAGGAGGCGCGGATCCGCTTCCTCGGAAAGAAAGGGGAACTGACAGGCATCCTCCGCGGCATGGGCGCGCTTTCCGCAGAGGAGCGGCCGGCCGTCGGCGCGCTCGCGAACAAGATCCGCGAGAACATCGAACAGGTGCTTGCCGAACGGAAGGAAGCCCTGAAATCGAAAGGCATGGAGCTCCGTCTCCGCGCCGAAAAAGTGGACGTCACGCTTCCCGCGAACGGGAAGAAGGTCGGCCATCTCCATCCGATCACCCAGACCCGGAACCGCATGGTCGAGATCTTCACCGGGATGGGATTCGAAATCGCCGAAGGCCCTGAGGTCGAGTCCGCGTATTACAACTTCGACGCGCTGAACGCGCCGGCGGACCATCCCTCCAGGGACGAGACGGACACCTTCTACTTCAGCGACGACACGCTGCTCAGGACCCAGACGAGCCCTGTGCAGATCAGGTCGATGATCGGCAGAACGCCGCCCATCCGGATGATCTCTCCCGGACGCGTCTACCGGTGCGACGTCGCGGACGCGACGCATTCGCCGATGTTCCATCAGTGCGAGGGGCTCGTGATCGACAAGAACGTCACGATGGGCGATCTGAAAGGAACGCTCGCGACGTTCGCGAAGGCCATGTTCGGCGAGTCCACGCGCGTCAGGTTCCGTCCGCACAACTTCCCGTTCACGGAACCGTCCGCGGAAGTGGACGTCTCCTGCTTCGTCTGCGGCGGAAAAGGCTGCCGCGTCTGCAAGGGCGAAGGCTGGATCGAGATCCTCGGCGCCGGCATGGTCCACCCGAACGTGCTCAGGGCGGGCGGGATCGATCCGGACGTCTATTCCGGATTCGCCTTCGGCATGGGCATCGAACGCGTCGCGATGACATCGTTCGGCATCACGGACCTGCGTCTGATGTTCGACAACGACGAACGTTTCCTGGAACAGTTCTGAAGGAGGGAAGAAAATGAAAGTTTCAATGAATTGGCTGAAGGATTATGTTAACCTTCCTGAAGACCCGAAGACCTTCTGCGAGGCGATGACCATGAGCGGAACGAAAGCGGAGGGGTTCGAAGATCTGTCCAAAACCTTCTCCGGCATCGTCGCCGGAAGAGTCGAATCCATCGAACGCCATCCCGACTCCGACCATCTCTTCGTGTGCATGGTCGACGCGGGAAAGGAGCGTCTGCTCCAGATCGTGACCGGCGCGCAGAACGTTTCCGCGGGAAAAATGGTTCCGGTCTGTCTGGACGGCGCCGTGCTTCCCGACGGCAAAACCATCAAAACTGGAAAACTGCGCGGCGTGCTGTCCGAAGGCATGCTCTGCTCCATCGGGGAACTGGGTCAGACCACGCATGATTTTCCATACGCCATTGAGGACGGCATTTTCCTGATCGGGGAAGACTGCAAGCCCGGCGACAATATGATCGACGTCCTGGGTCTGCGCGACGTCATCGTCGAGTTCGAACTGACCTTCAACCGTCCGGACTGTCTCGCGTATCTCGGCATCGCCAAAGAGGCCGCGGCGACCTTCCACAGACCGCTGCTGGCCAAAGCGCCTTCCGTCAAGGGAACGGACGACGGCGACGACATCTCGAAGCACATTTCCGTCGAGGTGAAGAACGCCGAGCTCTGTCCGAGATACACGGCGCGCGTCGTCAAGAACGTGAAGATCGGGCCGTCCCCGCTCTGGATGCGGATCAGACTCCGCAACGCCGGCATCCGGCCGATCAACAACATCGTGGACATCACGAACTACGTTCTTGTAGAATACGGACAGCCGATGCACGCGTTCGACGCGAGATACATCCAGAGCCGGAGGATCGTCGTGCGCAACGCGGAAG
>CACZRJ010000136.1 GCA_902783535.1 uncultured Ruminococcus sp.
AATATTGAGAGTATTGCGTTATACGGATTCATGCCAAGTCTTTTCGCCGTTTCGATAACTGAGAGAATGTTAGCAAACATCTCACAATGCACAAAAAAATCAGGCTGATTTGAATGCCTCAAACATTGAAAATTACCTTTCGTCATTTTGACGAAAAGTATGACTTCTGCTTACAGCTTATCCACTGATGGTGGAAAACTTCGCCTAGAAGGCTGAACAGTTACCATCCGAAAAACGACGGGCAGTACGGGACGAGAAAAATAGTTCTTGCTCTCACGCGTAAAGTGTGATAAAATAAAAAGGTTAGAAAGCGACCTGCGGAGGACAAGTGTTCTGATGCCTGAAAAAACTTTTGGAAACCGGCTGGAAACCGTCGGAAAACTGATCGGAGACGCCGGCCCGTTCGACTGCCTCTGCGACATCGGATCGGATCACGCCTTTCTGCCCATCCGCGCTTTGAAAAGCGGCTACGCCCGCAGCGCGGTCGCGTCCGACCTGAGGCCGGGTCCGCTGGAAAGGGGAAAAGCGAACGCCGCATCGGAAAACGTTTCCCCCGTTTTCGTGCTGTCGGACGGATTCGACAGCCTGCAAGGCTTCGATTTCGATGCCGTCAGCGTCTGCGGCCTCGGCGGCGAAACGATCGCCGCGATCCTCGAAAGAGGGGGTTCCTTTGTCAAAAAGCCGGGCTGCAGGCTCTTCCTGCAGCCGATGACCGCACACGACGATCTGCGCATGTATCTGTGGAACGCCGGATTCGCCATCCTGAACGAGACGTTCGCGTGCGAACGGGGCCGGCCGTACGTCGTTCTGACCGCGGCATATACGGGGCTCAAAGCGCCGTTCGCCTACGAAGACCTCTTCCTCGGAAAGGTTCGTCCGGACACGCCTGAATTCCGCGCATATTGCGGAAAAGTCGCTGCGCAGACGGAAAAGAGGATGCGCGCGAAAGAACCTCCGGCCGCCGACGAGCAGCTGCTCGCGCTGGCGAAGAGACTGTCCGGCGCGTACGAACGCGCGGACAGAACATAACAAAAACGCAAAGAGAGAACGCACCTGAAATGGGAACGGAACAGACAGAAAACAGGGAAAAAGGCAAACGACATCCGGACGTGAAAAAGACGCCCGCTCTTTCGCTCCGCCATTTTCCGTACGACTTCATCAAATGGACCGCCGTCCCGCCCGCGCTGCTGATGGTCCGGCCGAAAAAGATCTACATGTCGAAAGAAGCTAAGAAATTGATCCGCGGCGGCGCCATGCTCATTTCCAATCACGTCGGATTCATGGACCCGGTCTATCTGATGACCGCGATCCTCTACCGCCGGCACCATTACGTCTGCATCAAGGACTTCTTCGAACGGAAGGTCGTCGGATTCTTCTTCCGCATCTTCCAGTGCATCCCGATCGACCGGGAACATTTCAGCACGGAGTCCTTCCGGATCATCGTCGACCGGATGCGCGCCGGCGAGCTGGTCGTCATGTTCCCCGAAGGAAGGATCAACTTCGAGACGAACGCGACGGAGTCCTTCAAGTCCGGAATGGTCTTAATGGCCGTCCGCGCCGGCGTACCGATCGTGCCCGTCTACGTTCAGAAGCGGGAAAAATGGTACCGCAGGGTGCGGGTCGCCATCGGAGAGCCGGTGGACGTCAAGGCGATGTACGCCGAAAAGCCGACCTTCTCCAGGATCGAGGAGATCGCGTCCGTCCTGCACGAAACAGAAGAAAAATTAAAAAATATATGTGAAACCGGAGGAACTTCCGAATCATGACTGTCTTTGAAACGAGAGAGAAATTCCGCAAATACACAACGCCCGAAACATTCGAAAAGATCGTGGAATACCCGTCCGTATCCGCGATGTGGAAAGCCTGCCTCGCGTCCTACGCCGAAAGAGAGGCGATCGTCGACAACGGCCAGACCCGCACGTTCGAGCAGCTGGAACATGACGCCGCTTCATTCCGCACGGTTCTGCGCAAGGCCGGCCTGAAAAAGGGCGACAGAGTCGCGGTTCTGATCCCGAACTGCTACGATTTCGCGAAGGTCCTGATCGCCGTCACGACGTCCGGCATGACCGCCTGCGTGCTGCCGGCGCATCTGGACGAACAGCCGGTGTTCGGCTGCTGCATGAAATTCGGCGCGAAAGCGCTCGTATACGAGCCGGCTCTGGAAAGCAAGACCGCTTTCGCCGCTGCGCACAAGCCGGACCTCGTCCTGCTGCCCTCTTCCGCCGCCGGCGCCGTCCTGACGCCCGCGTGCGACGCGGACGCGAAAGACGGATGTCTCGTGATGTTCACCGGCGGAACGACCGGTAAGAGCAAGGGCGCGCTCCTTTCGAACGGCGCGGTGATGCAGGGCGTGACGAACGGATGCTACGGCACGGCGGAAGTTTTCGGACAGAGATATCTGCTCATTCTCCCGCTGTCCCACGTCTTCGGACTCATCCGCAATCTGCTCTCCTCGCTTTACACCGGAAGCACCCTGTATATCTGCAGGAACAACAAGGACATGTTCCGCGACATCGCCGTTTTCCGTCCGACCATCCTCGTGGCGGTCCCGGCGCTCGCCGAAATGGCGCTGGCGCTTTCCCGCAAGTTCGGGAAGAACATGCTGGGCGACGACATGAAGACGATCATCTGCGGCGCGGCCGCCGTTCCTCCGTATCTGATCTCCGCCTACAAAACCTACGGGATCACCCTCTTCCCGGGATACGGACTGACCGAATCGGCGAATCTGGTTTCCGGAAATCCGGAGCCGGACGAAAAGCCCGATTCCGTCGGCATCCCCTATCCGCACCAGGAATTCCGGATCGAGAACGGCGAACTCTGGCTGAAAGGCGCGAATATGTTCGACTGCTATCTGAACGATCCCGAAGAGAACGAAAACGCGTTCGAAGACGGCTGGTTCCGCACGGGCGACCTCGTCCGGCTGGACGAAGACGGGTTCCTGTACATCACGGGACGGATCAAGGAGATCATCGTCCTGCCGTCCGGAGAGAACATCTCCCCCGCCGAGGTGGAGGCGAAATTCAACGAACTGCCGCTCGTCCAGGATTCGCAGGTCTTCGAGGACCTGGACGCCGACGGAAAGCATATCCTCGCTCTGGAAGTCGTTCCGCGCATGTCCGAGCTCGCGCGCATTGCGCCGGAAGCGCAGGGAAAAGCGTTGAGCGAGGCGCTCGACCGCGTCAACCGGTCGCTCCCGTCCTTCCAGCGGGTGAACAAGATCACCGTCCGCGATTCCGATTTCGCGCGCACGCCGAGCATGAAGATCGTGAGGTATCATAAAGTATGAGAATCGGAACGAAAGAAGAAAGAAACGAGGTCTTCGAAGCGCTGAAGGATATCCTTCGCTCCGCGGACGACAGGAATCCCGAAGCCGTCGAAAACTCGACCGAAGAGACGAATCTGGTCACCGACCTCGGGCTGTCCTCCGTTTCCATGCTCTATCTCGTCATCGTGATGGAAGACACCTTCGGCATCCGGTTCGACGACATCGGCGTGCAGGACTTCGGCACCGTCGGAGACGTCATCGACTACATCATCAACAAGAAAGGGGCCTGACGCCATGAGACGCACTGCCCGACTTTCCCGCGCGCTCTCCCTGCTGCTCGGCGCATGCCTCTGCCTGTCCGCTTTTGCTTTTGCCGGGTCTTTCCTTTCGGAAGCCTCCGCCCTGAACGCGGGGCCCGAGGGATTCGTATCGCTGGAACTGAACGGGTTCGACACGGAATGCCGGACCGGCTTCGCGGTCATATATACGAAGTCCGGGGAAAAGACGGGAACGAACGAGAAATGCGTCGACATCGTCGTCGGAAGCGACGGGGTCATCCGGTCTGTCGAAAGCAACGACCAGACCGTGCCCGAGGACGGGTTTGTCCTGTCCGGCAGCGGCGCCAAGGCGAAAACGCTGAAGACGCTCAAAGCCGGCGACGGCGTCTGGGTGAAGAGATCCGGCGACGCCGGGACCGTGACGCTGGTCACGAAGGACTACGACCCCTTCTCCGAATCATCCGTCAAGTATTCCGGGCGGAACAGGACCCGGGCGCAGGACCTGCTCATCATATACGACACCGGAACGACGACGAACACGAACGAATGGGGATACGAGGTCTCCGTCGACAAAAACGGAACGGTCATTTCCGTCGGCGGGAACAACTCCCCGATCCCGGAGGGCGGATTCGTCCTGTCCGGGCACGGCGTGTCCAAGACCGCTCTGGAGGAAGCCGCGCAGACGGGCATGACCGTCTCCGTCGATCCGGACGCCATGACCGTTTCCTTCCGGATGGACGGCAAGGCCGTCGGCCGCGCGTACGAACTCCGCACCGAAGAAGCTAAAAAAAGAATGCAGTCCGCGTCGGAAGCCTATGCCGTTTTCGACGGGAAAGACGCAAATGCGCGTCTCGAAAAGCTGAAAGAACTGACGAAGACGATCGGAAGCGCTCTGTCCGCGGACGACCGAGTGAAACTCGGCCTGGCCGAGTTGGAATACGCGTCCGAACAAAAAGCCTTCGACGCGTCGCTGAATGAAAAAGAACCCGCGGAACTGCGGGGCGTATGGATCCGTCCGGACCTGAATGCGGACAAGGCGTCCGTCCTGAAAACGGTTTCCGAGATCTACGAAGCCGGATTCAACCAGGTGTACATCGAGATCCTCTTCGACAGCACGCTGATCTATCCGCCTTCCGAAGGCAGCCTCTACGAACAGAACCCGAAACTGGCGGGATTCGACCTGCTGCAGGCCTACATCGATGCCTGCCACGCCTACCGGATCGAACTGCACGCGTGGTATTCGGTCATGCGCGTCGGGCACACCGGCTCGGCGAACACGCCGAAGGGCGTCGCCGCGAAAAAGCCGGAATGGCGGAACATCCAGAAAAACGGGAAAGACACGGTCACGAACGAATACGGCTCCGCGTATTTCCTGAATCCCGCACTTCCGGAAGTCAGGGAATTCCTGCTCGGACACGCGAAGGACCTGATGACCCGCTACAACATCGACGGGCTGCATCTCGACTATATTCGCTATCCGAACAACGCTGCGGGCGAAGACTTCGGCTACGACGAGACGACGAAGAAGCTTTTCAAGGAAAAATACGGAAAAGACGTCGACGGGCTGGCGACCGGACACGCGGACTTCGTGCAGTTCCGCGCGGACTTCGTGACGGAGGTCGTCCGGAGCATCTCGCGCGCTGCGAAGGAACTCCGTCCGGACCTCTATCTGAGCGCGGCCGTCGCGCCGGGATTCGAAGGTTCCCTGAGAACGCATCAGCAGGACACGCGGACGTGGGTGAAGGAAGGACTGCTCGACATCCTCATGCCCATGGCCTACGGAACGACGAGCGTCGTCGAGAAATATACGAAGGAAGCGAGAGACCTGATCGACGGGTCCGGAAAAGCCGTCTATCTCCTTCCGGGCGTCTCCGACTACGGAAGCGACGTCTTCATCGAGCAGACGGAAACCATCCGGAAAAACGGCGGAGACGGCGTCGCCTTCTTCTCCTGGTCGCCCTACCGCGGAAAGTACGCGGAAGCGTCCGAAAGACTGTTCGGAACAAAAACGGCGTCCCCGACATGGAACGCTTCCAAAGCGATCGTTTCCCGGCTGGAGATGACGGAAGAGCGTCTGTCCGGACCGATGAAGGATCTGCCGCTTGAAAAACTGGTTTCGGCCGTGACTTCCCTGAAAGAAAGCATCAAAGCGAACGGGAAGGACGATCTCTCCTCGAAATTCGACGAACTGCAGTCGGCTTTCGGCTCGCTGCCTTCATCCGTTCCCGCGAACGCGAAAAAAGCGCTGGCCGAAGACCTGAACGCGATCAGGCGCATCCGGAACCTGAACAGGGACGAAGCGAAGGAAACATATCTGTCGACGCACCCGCTGCCGGACAGCCTGCGGCCGGAAGATTTATCGCAGGACGGTCAGATGGACGCGTCCGGAAATGAAAGCGGCGAAAGCTCGGCGCCGGAAAAAACCCCGGTCGAACTGAATCTGTTCGAGAAGATCATGCAGGTCGCCGCGATGGTCATCCTGATCGGCGGGATCCTCCTGCTTCCGCTCT
>CACZRJ010000137.1 GCA_902783535.1 uncultured Ruminococcus sp.
CAGCGAATCATCTGAAACCAGTTGAAAAACAAGAGACGTTCGAGTATAATGCATTTGGTGGACGTTGCCTCGGCGCATACCTCCGAAAATCCTCCGAAAGCTGGAAAACAGACAATCATGTACGACATCAATATCGTTTTGCACGAGCCGGAAATCCCGCAGAACACGGGAAATATTTCACGCACATGCGCGGCGACTCACAGTTCCCTCCATCTGATCCGCCCGCTCGGGTTTTCGGTGGACGACCGGTCGCTCCGGCGTGCCGGACTGGACTATTGGATGTATCTCGACGTCCATTATTACGACAGTCTGGAGGACTTTTTCGAAAAGAATCCCGACGCGAAAGAACGCTCCTACTACTTCTCCACGAAAGCGCCGAGAGCATACACGGAAGTGACCTATCCCGAAAAGGTATTCCTCTTCTTCGGGAAGGAAACCAAGGGGCTTCCCGAATCTTTGATCGAATCCAACCTCGACCGCGCCGTACGCATCCCGATGTGGGAGGACCTGCGCAGTCTGAATCTGTCCAACTCTGCCGCGATCGCCGTCTACGAAGTCCTCCGCCAGAGAGGATTCCGCGACTTGAAGCTGGCAGGCAAATACGGAGGCAATGATCAGCTATGAGAACGGTCGCCGCAGTCTCCACTCCCCGCGGAAAAGGCGGAGTGGCAATGATCAGGATCACCGGTCCGGACGCGGTCCGCGTCGCGGGCCTCGTTTCGCGCCGTCCGTGCGGGACGCCTCTGGAGGAAACCGAACCCGGGCGCGCCGTCCGGACGCTGTTCCATAAAGGAGACGACGTCTTCGACGACGGCATGGCGACGATCTTTTTCGCTCCCCGTTCCTTTACGGGCGAAGACACGGCCGAACTCGTCTGCCACGGCGGGCCGCTGGTCACGCAGAAGCTGCTCGAGGCGGTCTTCGCGGCGGGCGCCTTCCCCGCGGGTCCGGGCGAATTCACCCGGCGCGCATTCCAGAACGGAAAGATGACCCTTTCCCAGGCGGAAGCGGTCGGAGGACTGATCGACGCGAAAACCGAAAGTCATCTCCGGACGTCTCTTCTGCAGTGCCGCGGCTCGCTTTCGAAAAAACTGAACGCCGTATTCGACGAGCTGAAGTTTCTGCTAGCGTCCGTTTACGCCTACATCGACTACCCCGACGAGGACATGACGGACGTCACCCCGGAGGAAATGAAGGAACGGCTTGCGAAGATCGGAAAAACGCTGGAAGCGCTTTGCGACAGCAGATCCTACGGCAAGGCCATCAGCGAAGGCATCCGCGCCGTCATCGTCGGAAAACCGAACACCGGGAAAAGCGCATTTCTGAACATGCTGACCGGAGAAGACTCCGCCATCGTCACGGACGAAGCGGGAACGACCAGGGACATCGTACGCGAGCAGGTGAAGCTCGGAGACCTGCTTCTGAATCTCGCCGATACCGCCGGACTGCGGGAAAGCGAAAACAAAGTCGAGCGGATCGGCATCGGCAAAAGCCTGGAAGCGCTTTCGGACGCGGAACTCGTTTTCGCCGTTTTCGACGGATCGAAAGAACTGGATGAAAACGACGCGGACGTTCTGGAGAAGATCCGCGCGGCAGGCAAGGAAAACGCGACCGTCTGCGTCATGAACAAGGAAGACATCGGGGCCGTCTCTTCTTCCCCGCTCCCGTGCGGCGTACGGATCAGCGCGCTGAACGGTTCGGGGCTGAAAGACCTGATCCCGGCGGTCAAAGAACGGCTGTCCCTCGCGGAGCCGGAAGACCCGGGCGAAATACTGACGAACGCGAGGCAGTACGCGGCCATCGAAAAAGCGAGAACGCACGTTGCCCGCGCAATCGAAGCGCTCGGCAGCTACACGCAGGACATCGCGGGGCTGGACCTGGAAATGGCGCTCGCGTCGCTCGCGGAGGCGGACGGACGGACGGTGTCCGAGGCGGTCGTGGACGAGATCTTCTCCCACTTCTGCGTCGGCAAGTGACTTCGCGAAACCGGAAATACGAAAAATCACGGAAGGAAGACATTCATTCATGCGGTTCTATCAGGCGGAACAACTGGATATCGCCGTCGTCGGCGCCGGCCACGCCGGCATCGAAGCGGCGCTCGCGGCAGCGAGAACGGGGTGCAGGACTGCGCTGTTCACGCTGACGCTGGATCTTGTCGCCAACATGCCCTGCAATCCGTCCATCGGCGGGACCGGAAAGGGCCATCTCGTTTTCGAAATCGACGCGCTGGGCGGAGAAATGGGAAGAGCGGCCAACCGCTCCATGCTTCAGAGCAGAATGCTGAACGCGTCGAAAGGACCGGCGGTGCATTCCCTGCGCATGCAGGAGGACCGCGCGGCATACAGAAAATACATGAAGGACGTCCTGGAGAAGACGGAAAACCTGTCCCTGATCCAGGCGGAAGTCATCGGCGTCCGGACGGAAAACGGCCGCGTCTGCGGCGTGGAAACGGCCTTCGGCGGATTCTATCCCGCAAAAGCCGTCATCCTCTGCACCGGCACGTCGCTGAAAGGAAAGATCTTCGTCGGAGAAGCGAATTACGAGGCGGGGCCGGACAACACGGTCTCCGCAAACCGGCTTTCGGACAGCCTGCGCGACGCGGGCGTGAAGCTCGTGCGGTTCAAGACGGGCACGCCGCCCCGCGTGCACGCGGACAGTCTGGACTATGACAAAATGGAGCGTCAGGACGGCGACGAAGACCCGGTCCTGTTCGGCTCCGACGAGAAGTCGGTCAACCGGCTCCCCTGCTACATCACATACACCAATCAGGAGACCCACCGCATCATCCGCGAGAACATGGAACGCTCGCCTCTGTATTCGGGCGACATCGTCGGCACGGGGCCGAGATACTGCCCGAGCATCGAAACGAAGATCGTCAGATTCCCGGACAAGGAGCGGCATCAGATCTTCGTCGAGCCGATGGGACTGGATACGAAGGAGGTCTACCTTCAGGGGCTGTCCTCCTCCCTGCCGGAAGAGGTGCAGAAGGAATTCGTACATACGATCCCCGGTCTCGAGCATGCCGTCTTCATGCGGACGGCGTACGCGATCGAATACGACTGCTGCGACCCGACCCAGCTGGATCAGACGCTTGCGTTCCGAAAGATCCCCGGCCTGTACGGCGCGGGGCAGTTCAACGGAACGTCCGGATACGAGGAGGCGGCCGCGCAGGGACTCGTCGCGGGCGTCAACGCCTCGCTCTTCGTGCGCGGCAAGGAGCCGATGGTCCTGCCGCGGAGTTCCGGATACGTCGGCACGCTGATCGACGACATCACGGTCAAGGGAACGGACGAACCCTACCGCGTCATGACGTCGCGCAGCGAATACCGGCTTCTGCTTCGTCAGGACAACGCGAAAAAGCGGCTGATCGAATACGGAAGAGCGGCCGGTCTCGTGACGGACGACGCTTACGAAGCATTTCTCGAAGAAGAACGCATGGTGGAAGACGAAAAAGAACGGCTGTCGTCCGAACGTTTCCATCATTCCGATAAACTCGAGCAGCTGCTGGAGGACCGCGGGTATCCGAAACTTGCCGGCGGCATCCAGAAAGCCGAACTGCTCCGGAGGCCGGGCATTTCGCTCGCGGACCTCTACGAACTGGAAGGCGCCGGCGCGCCAAAACTTCCTCCCTCCGTGCTCCGGCGCGTCGAAAACGAGATCAAATACGAAGGATACATCCGCAGGCAGCTGGAAGACGTGGAAAAAAGCGCGAAGCTGGAGGAGAAACGGATCCCGGAGGACCTGGACTACAACGCCATCCTCGGCATGCGTCTGGAAGCGCGGCAGAAACTGAGCGAGCGAAGACCGGCGACCGTCGGCATCGCGTCGCGCGTTCCCGGCGTATCCCCCGCGGACATCTCCGTTCTGCTGGTCGCGCTCGCGCAATACGGGAACGAACGGAAAGGAGACATCTGATGGAAAACACCGTGGAAGCTCTGATGCGGCAGTATCTCCCCGACCTGACCGAAGCGCAGGCCCGCCGTCTGTCTCTGTACGCCGCGCGTCTGAAGGAGACGAACGAGCAGTTCAACCTGACTTCCCTGACTTCGCCCGAAGAGATCGTTCTCCTGCACTTCTATGATTCGCTGACGCTGCTTGGAACGGGCCTGTTCCGGTCGAAAGCGTCCGTCATCGACGTCGGGACCGGCGCCGGCATCCCGGCATTTCCGATCGCCGCCTGCACAGACTGCGCGGTCACGGCGAACGACGCGACGGAAAAGAAGCTCAAATTCATCAAGACCGTGTCGGAAGAGGCCGGACTGACCAATCTCTCCGTCCTGAACGGACGGGCCGAAGAGCTCGGAAAATGGGCGTCTCACCGGGAATGCTACGACATTGCCGTCTCGCGCGGCGTCGCAAGGCTGAACATCCTGTGCGAATGGGCCGTTCCGTTCGTCCGGGTCGGCGGCCACTTCATCGCCATGAAAGGCAGTTCGGGAAACGAGGAACTTGCGGAAGCGGAGAACGCGATCCGGATGCTCGGCGGAAAGGTCGTTTCCGCGGAAACGCTGGACATCCCGCTGTTCGAAAGAAAACACATGCTGATCGTCATCCGGAAGGAACGTCCCACGGACGCCGCCTATCCGAGACCAAACGGGAGGATAAAGAAAAAACCGCTATGACAGAAATCAGAAACAAGGACGGACTGACAGAAAAAGAATTTCTCGCGCAATACGACGCGAGCAGATTTCCGCCCGTCTTCGTGACGGTCGACGTCGTGCTCCTGAACGGGCCGAAGGTCCTGCTCATCCGGCGCGGCAATCATCCGTGGATCGGAAAACTCGCGCTTCCGGGCGGCTTCGTGGAGCCGGACGACGACGCGGAATCCGCCGCGAGACGCGAACTGACGGAAGAGACGGGCATCGGGAACGTCGTTCTGAAGCAACTGCCCGTCAAGAGCAGACCGGACAGAGATCCGCGCGCAAGGATCGTGACGGTCCCCTTCCTGGGACATTTCGCGTCCGGAGAAACGCCGGCGCAGGCCGGAGACGACGCCGCGGAAGCCGGCTGGTGGGACATCGAAACGACGGACCTCGGCGAAACGCTGGACATCCGGCTGACGCGCGGAAACGAGACGGAAAGCTTCCGCGTACGCAGGTCGTTCTTCCCGTCGCATCATCCCTCCGACCCCGTGTACACCGTCGAAGGGGATTCCCCGCTCGCTTCGGATCACGCGGAGATCTTAGCCTCCGCCCTGGACGTCGAGCACAGAAACTACTGAAGCACTACTGCACAAGGAGGACAGCCATGCGCGCAAAAATGACCTTCCGCTGGTACGGGAAAAACGATCCCGTCACCCTGGACAGGATCCGCCAGATCCCCGGAATGACCGGGATCGTGTCCGCCGTCTACGACGTTCCTCCGGGAGAAGTCTGGCCGGAGGAAAGCATCCGCGCCATACGGAAGGA
>CACZRJ010000138.1 GCA_902783535.1 uncultured Ruminococcus sp.
ATCCGTCCGACGTAATCGTTGTAGTCGATGGAAGAGACAAGAAGCTGCAGCTGACCGTCCGGATCTCCTTCCGGCGCCGGAATATAGTCCAGGATCGTATCGAACAGCGGCTTCAGATCCGTACCCCGGTGATATGGAGACAATGATGCGGTGCCGTCGCGTCCGGAACAGAAAAGGACAGGGCTTTCCAGCTGCTCGTCGTTGGCGTCGAGATCGATCAGAAGTTCCAGAACTTCGTCCGGCACTTCGTCAAGACGCGCGTCCGGGCGGTCGATCTTGTTGACGACGACGATCACCCGATGATTCATTTCAAGCGCCTTTTCCAGAACGAACCGTGTCTGGGGCATCGGTCCTTCGGCAGCGTCCACGAGCAGAATGACGCCGTTGACCATCTTCAGAATGCGTTCGACTTCGCCTCCGAAATCCGCGTGGCCGGGGGTATCGACGATATTGATTTTACAGTCTTTGTAATGGATCGCGGTGTTCTTCGCGAGAATGGTGATCCCGCGCTCGCGTTCAAGCGTGTTGGAATCCATGACGCGTTCCGTCGTCGCCTGATTTTCGCGATAGATCCCGCCCTGCTTGAGCATTTCGTCGACAAGCGTCGTTTTCCCGTGGTCGACATGCGCGATAATCGCTATATTCCTAAGGTCGTTTCGTACCAAAATCAACACTCCGTTCATTTTTTACTCGAGAATTCTATCATATTTTTCTTCCGTCCGCAATATTCAACATTACAATTTTATGTGCCTGCGCAGACGGTTTCTTTGACAGTTTGAGAAAAATAAGGGCAGTATGATGCGGTTTCGCAAAGACTCCGGCACTTCCGATACCGGATGATCAAATACGGCAGGTCTGATCTCTCCTCGGCGAACTCAAAAAAGAGGCGCTTCGTTTCGAAGCGCCCCGGGCATCTCCGGATGCTTACCGGTCAAGACCGCTCAGTCTGGAATAGAGGACGGTATCGGAATAATCCCAGTCGTCCGTCAGAGCGGGAAGATCCAGCGGCAGGCGGCCTGTATACACATGGTCCGGCGTAAAGAGGCATTCGACAGCTGCCGGGATGTTGGGTCCGTACTGCGCCGGACTGCCTTCGGCTTTTCGCGGATCCTCGCTCATTCCGGATGCGTAATAGCAGAGAACGATCGCATCCGCCTTCTGGAAGCGCGCTGCGTCATACGGCAGCTGCGCGGACAGCAGGACGACCTTTTTGCCGGCCTGATGCGCTTCTTCGATCAGCTGGTCGTACAGTGCGCCGGTTGCGCCGTCTTCGGTGGTCGGGTTCAGTTCTTTCTTTTCGTAAAGAGCAGAAACAAGCACCGTCCGTTCGGATTCGGCGGCGGCCCTCTTCAGGTCTTCCGCGGAAACTGTCCCGGTATGCAGGATCCGGACGTCGGCGTCCGTTTTCAGGATGCCGTTCTCCTTCAGATTATCGATCGCGTAAGCAACGCTCTGCACCTGGCTTGAAAACGGAACGACTATGCTGATCTTTCCGTCGGACGGAAGCGGAAGGCCGCTTTCATTCTTCAGAAGCGTAAGCGCCTTTTTTACCACTTCCGCTTCGATATCGTGATGCGCTTTTCCTCCGACGGAAGAGACGTCCGACGGAGAACCAGCATACGGATCAAGCAGTCCGTGTTTTTCCTTCAACTTCAGTACGCGCCCTGCAGATTCATTGATTCTTTCAAGCGGAATGTCGCCCTTCTCGACCATTGCGCAAAGTGCGGCGATATAGTCGTCCAGCGCCTTCATTCCCTCATCAGTGGAAAGGTCGACGGGCATCAGGATGATGTCGACGCCGGCATTGATCGCAAGTTTTGCCGCTTCCAGCGGATCGAAATGCTTGGCGATCGCATCCATGTTCATCGCGTCGGTAATGATGACGCCGTTGAAGCCCATCTCTTCTCTCAGCAGGCCGGTCATGATCTTTTTCGACAATGTGGCGGGCAGATGAATCGGCTCTCCGGAAGCCTTGGAAATGACCGTTTGCGTCTCGATCTGAGGATACTCGATATGCGCCGTCATGATCGCTTCCGCGCCGGCATCGATGCATGCCTGGAACGGGACCAGTTCTCTCACCTTCAGCTCATCCAGACTGCGGTCGACCGAAGCCAGTCCGGTATGGGTGTCGGTATCCGTATCGCCGTGACCCGGAAAATGTTTCAGCGTTGCGACGATCCCGGCTTTCTGGAGTTCCTTCATGAATATGACGCCGAACCGCGAAACCGTTTTCGGGTCGTCGGAAAACGAACGCAGCCCGATGACGGGATTGGACGGATTGCTGTTGACGTCAAGGACGGGAGCGGCATCATAGTTGAAACCGAGTGCAGTCAGTTCCTCGGCGATGACATTCGCGATCTTTTTGACAGATTCTTCATCGCCGGCAGCCCCGAGCGTCATGTTTCCGGGCAGACGGCATCCGTGTCCGAGCCTTGCGACCGGACCGCCTTCCTGGTCGATCGCGCAAAGCAGCTGCGTTCTTCCGGGCTTCAGTGCATTGGCCTTCTGCATCGCGTCGATCATGACGGCGGTTTTCCGACTGTCCACAGTGTTCTGCGCAAAGAAGATGGCGCCGGCAAAGCCGTATTTCTCCAGCTTCGCGCTGATCGCAGGCGTGATCTCCTCGATGCCTGTCAGCTTTCCATCCGGCCCCGTCTGATATCGGAACGCAGGCATCAGCATCTGTGCGACCTTGTCCTCAGTCGTCATCCGGGCAAGAATATCGGCAACTCTGTCCGGAGTCTTTCCGCATCCGGCGAGTGCGGACGACAGAAGACAGACGGTCAGAAGACAGATGATAACAAACGTGATCTTTGGATTTCGCATGACGATTTCCCTCTTTCTGATTTTTCCATGACCAATTATATCAATTCTTCAGACGTCCTGCAAGATGCAATCGGCAGATTTCTCATTTTTCATTTCTGTGCGGATTCAAGAACAGCATGACAGGCTGAAAAAACCCGGGAATGAATCCGTACGATCCTGATGTCTCCTGCTTGACTTCAATGAGAAAATGTGTTACAAAAACAGTAAATCAACGATTTGATGCCCCGCGTGTCGAAAAATCGGCGACGCAAAAAGTTCCGGAGTACAATTGTAAAAGGAGAAGCAAATGGGAATTCTTGAAACAATCAAAAGCAGAAGAAGCGTACGCACTTTTGAAGAGCTTCCGCTCCGTCCGGAAGACGCTAAAAAAATCCTTGAATTTGTCATCAGGGTTGAAAATCCTTATGATATACCGATCACGTGGAAACTGCTCGACGCGAAAAAGGACGGTCTTTCCAGCCCCGTCGTCGTCGGGACAGACACGTTCATTGCCGGAAAGATGTCCCGCGTCCCGCATGCCGAAGAGGCGTTCGGCTACACTTTTGAAAAAGCTGTTTTGTTCGCGGAAGAACTCGGAATCGGGACAACGTGGATCGCCGGAACGATGAACCGGGATGCGTTCGAAAAGGCAATGGACGTTTCGGAAGGCGAAGTCATGCCGTGCGTCAGCCCGCTCGGTTATCCGGCGAAGAAAATGTCTCTCCGCGAAAGCATGATGCGGAAGGGCGTGAAAGCCGACAGCCGTCTCCCGCTCGGCGAAATATCCTTTGAAGGTTCTTTTGACAAGCCTATGACGGAAGACGCCGCAGGAGAGGAATTCAACTTGATCGAAGCCGTCCGGTACGCGCCGTCCGCCGTAAACAAACAGCCCTGGCGGGTCGTTCTGTGCAGAGATGCGGACGGATGCCGCGCACATTTCTATGAAAAGAAGAGCCGCGGCTACAACGACGGCAAGTGGGACATTCAGAAGATCGACATGGGGATCGCGCTGTGTCATTTCGAACTGGCGGCGAAGGAAGCGGGCAGGAATCCGTCCTTTGAGATTTCCGATCCCGGATTCATTACGCCGAACGACACATCATACGTTGCCTCATTCCGAATTTAGAGCGCATCAGAAAAGCGGCGAAGTCCGGTAGGACAAAGCCGCTTCCTTTTTTTGGATTTTCAGCTGTACATTCCGATTTCAACGGAATCCATAAACTGGCACATCGACAGATTGAAAGCCTGATAGTCCGCTTTTTCGAATTCTTCATTCGCAGACGCCACGTAAAGTTTGACAAAATCGCTCTGATTGTAAAATACGATTTTCAGCGGGACTTTGATGACTTCGGAGTTTCCTTCAACTGAAAGATATCCCATCTCGTTCAGTTTCAGGATCTGGTCCTCGTCGGCAACATCGATCACCCTGTCCCCGCCCGCGTCGCCGGCATGAAGGACAGGGTCCTCCGTATACTGATAAACAAGGCGGGCGGCTCTGCAGATGCTTTCCCATCCGACCCCGAACGTCAGGCTCCATTCGGAATAAAGGCAGTTCCCGGTTTTTTCAACGCCCATCAGTTTCATGTTTTCCTCCCAGTCATGATGATCATCGGCGGAAAGCAACGTCCGCAATTCTGCCGGATCACAAATCAGATTCTTGAAAGAATCGCTTCGATCACCGCATCTGCGGCATTGACGCCAGTGCAGGCAAGAAGGTTTTTGATATGCGCGTTTGAATTCACTTCACACAGGTACGGAGCGCCGTCCTCACCGAAAAGAAGATCGACTCCGCCGAACAGCAGTCCGAGCGCTCCGCAGGCTTTGGCGGCCATGTCTTTCTCCGCTTCCGAAGGGCAGTAGGACTCGGCGATCCCGCCGGATGAAAGATTCGCGCGAAAATCCGTTTCGGAATGACGTTTCATCGCTGCGACGGCTTTTCCGTCAATGATCTGGATCCTGACGTCCCTTCCTTTGGAATAGGAGATGAATTTCTGGACGATTGCCCGAGCCGGAGAGATCGCGTTCAGCCGCTCGATCAGGCCGGCCATCGAATCCACAAGCCAGACCTGCCGTCCGAAGGAACCGCTGGAACATTTGACGATCATCGGAAAACCGAGCGTTTCCGCAGCATATTCCGGAAACGGACTTCCTGTCCAGTCAACAGACTCGTATGACAGCGGGACCGGAATCGTTTCCGGCATTCGGATGCCGGTCGAAAGCAGACGTTCGTACATCAGCATTTTGTCATCGCAGAGGCGTATGGATTCGGAAGAATTGAAGACAGGAATCCCGAAAGTCTCAAGGCGCTCCGCGAGATATAAATCTTTATCAAGAAAAAGAACATAGTCGGGTCTTGTGCTCGAAAGTTTCCGCAAAAGTTCCGTGTTTGAAACGGGCACGAGTCTGCCGCAGCGTTTTTCGGCCGCTTCCACATACAGGAGCGTCTGCTGCCGGAACTTGACGGAATGATTGAATTCGTTGTACAGGACCCATCCGTTTGAAGGCATTTTCGCTGTTTCTCCTCCCTGCACTCCGGATAGCCGTCCGGAATACTCATACATCCATTATACCGAACATTTCCGGTTTTTCAATAGATTGTTCTGAAATCATCTGTCTTTCGGTCCGGTCTTTGCTGGATTTTTCATTGCATTTTCGATGATTTCGTGATAAAGTAATCAAAAATGACAACGCATGCCGGGTTCGGCATGGAGCTTACAATACAGAACGAAGAAAGGACTGACATCATGCAGAAAAAGCATTTGATTCGAATCTTCAGTCTGCTGCTCGCCGTCATGTTCGTGATCGCGGTCTTCGCCTCATGCGGCAACGCGCAGAACGAGTCGCAGGCGGACAGCGGGACCGAACCGCAGTCGCAGGAAGAAAGCAGCAAGGACGAAAACGCTTTCCGGCTGGAAAAAAGAGACTTCGGAGGCGAAGTCATCAAGATCCTGACGCCGAGATCCGACGGATACGGCGGATGCGAAATCGCCGCTTCCGAGATTACGACGGAGCCTGTCAACGACGCTTCCTACAACCGCGCGAAGCTGATCAGCGAAACCTACGGTCTCAACGTTGAACAGCATTTTTCAGACAATGTCATGGAATCGATCCGGACGCAGACGGAATCCGGTCTGGATGAATTCCAGGCCTGCACGAGTTCCATTTACAACCTTTCCAAACTCGCGGCGGACGGCATTTTCTACGATCTGAAGCACATCGCCTCAAACAGCTACATCGACCTGAACCAGCCGTACTGGGACGATGCCGTCACGCGCGACCTTTCCATTCAGGATACGATTTATTACGCGACCGGCGACATCGTCGTGACCGACGACGACGCGACCTGGGCGATCTTCTTCAACAAGGATATCATGAAAAACATGAATATCATGGCGGATTATCCTTATGAATCGATTTATGACCTGGTCAAGGACGAAAAGTGGACCCTGGACAAGCTCCATGAAATGGCGAAAAAGGGCACGATCCAGGTCAGCGACGGCGAACTTGTCTTCGGCGTCGACTCTCAGGATACCTGGGGTCTGATGGCGCAGTGCTACGACTCCTACGCATTTACCGCCGGATGCGGCGAAGGATTCATTCAGCGCGACGGAGACGGCCTCCGGATCTCGCTCGGGGACGAGAGCAACATCAACGCGTTCCGTCAGGTCTTCGACATGATGTGGGACACGAGCTGCGTCGGCGTCGCCGAGATCTCGGGCCGGAAGAGCAACGCGAAAGATTTTTACGGAGACGAATTGAAGATCTTCGAAAACGGAAAGGCGCTCTTCATGCCCTACAGGATCGGCGCTGTTCAGGAAGAGGGCATGCGCGAAGCGGATATTCACTACGGCCTTCTCCCGATGCCGAAACTGAACGAGCTTCAGGACACATACGCCTCCACCGAAACGGTCTACTGGTGCACCGCGGTCTCCATCCCGCTGACCAACGTGCAGAAGTTTGACGCGACATGCTACGCACTCGAACTGCTCGCATACTACGGAAAAGAGCTGATGACGCCTGAGTATTACGACAGAACGCTGAAAAACAAGCGGTTCGAGGACCAGGAATCCACGGAAATGCTCGACATGATTTTCCGGAACCGCACGTATGACATCGGCGCCGTCTACAACTTCGGAGAGATCCTTTACTTCTATACGAGCATCCTGATGAGCGGCGAGAATACGCAGGTCTCCTCTCTGCAGAAAAACCTTCCGGTTTATCAGTCGGCGATCGACGACTTCCTGGCGATCGTCAACAGCAGCCCGGTCTGACGGATCACTGAACAGAAAAATGCCCGCGGAACGCTTCCTGAGAGCGGTCCGCGGGTTTCTTTCGATTGTGGGATCAATAGTAAAAGCTTTCAGCTGTTCTGACGTTAAAGCGGTCCAGCACATTCTGATTCACCGTGACCTGATCGTAGAAACCGGTCAGATAGTTGTGGAACGCTTCGGATTCGAGCGGAGAAAGGATCTCCGATTTGACCTTTTCGACGTCCTCCTGTCCCGCGGAAAGTCTGTGAAGGATGTATACGCCGTAGCCGTTAAGTTCAACCCGGACGACTTCCCCTTCCTTGGCAGCCTTCAGCGCCTCGGCAAGCCTCTCGTTCAGATTGGTCAGATTCAGAACGGTCGGCTCTGAATACGTGTAAGCGGCGCCGTCTTCGGGAGAGGTGAAGAAGGGCTCGCTCGACGTGCGGTCTTTCAGCTGCGCGAAAGCGTTCCCGGCTTCCTCGCGAAGCACGCTCGCCGACATGGAAGCAAGGACGTCATTCTCGTCATACCCCTCGAGGTCCAGCGGCAGCCTCTGAATGACGTGCCAGCCGTAAGTCGTCTTGGTCAGCGCGTATTCGTTTTCCTTGAGTGTGAAGGAATCGGTTTCGAACTCGGAAGCCATCCGTCCTTTTGTGAAGGTGTACTTCGTTCCGCTGTCCTTGGTCTCGGATTTATGCTCGTCAAACGTCGTCGTTCCGGCTTTGAGTGCTTCATAAACGCTCTTCGCTTTTTCTTCGTCCGCAAGATCGTAAAGGATATGCTGAACAGTCACGTATTCCTTTTTAAAGAAATCCAGCGCAAGTTCGGAGCTCACCGCTTCGCGCACGGTCTGCTCCATTCCCTGAAGGTCTTCGTCCACGACTTCGGACTTCCGGACGATGTAGCATCCGTCTTCTTCCGTCACAAGCGTCCATTCCCCGTTTGTCTCCACATTTTTATACAAACCGTTATCCGCTTCCGTTTTCAGAATGCACGCGGGTTCAAGATGCGTTTTTGCGTTTCCGTAAAGGTCGGCGGGAGCGGTTCCTTCAGACAGAGACTTCATTGCGGCTTCAGCTTCCGCCTGATGCTCGTAAGACAGGTATTCCACCTTGACGAACAGGCGCAGGAACGCGACCAGGATCTGTGCGTCCGTCAAATCTTTCGTCAAATCGACGACACGTGCCACCGATCCGCCGTTGCCGTCGGATTCGCGGAAACTGTAGACATAGCCTTCCGCCTTCACGTAGTTCGCCTGAAACGAGTTGAGTACGTCCTCGTCGGGAATACGCGCGATTCCGTTATCGCCGTATCTGTAGTCGTGCAGCAGCGTCAGGAGCGAAGAGTACCGTTCATATCTTTCAAGCGCCGACGTAGTGAATCCGCGCTTTGCGAGCTCGATCTCCAGCGCGTCTTCCCCGCCGTAGTCGTCTCTGAGCTGCTGAATGGCGTCCCTGATCTGCGCGAGCGTTTCTTCGTCCTGGATTTTCAGGCCGAGCTCGTCGCAGAGCTGTTCGACGACCAGCATCATCATACAGGATTCATCGATCGTTTTGACGAGCTGCTTTTCAAATGTGACGCCTTCACTCATCTCATAGTCATACATCTGTTCAAGCGAGATCTGAGACCCGTAATAGCTCGCCATCTGGCTGTACTGGTATTCGTAATAGCCTTTCAGGAAAGCCATGACGTATGCATAGTCGGACTCGGAGATGGTTTTCCCCTTGTAAGACATCGCCGTATCAGACGAAGAGCAGGCCGCCATCGTCAGGGAAAGCAGACAGATCAGGCAGGCGAGCGCAAGCGACGCCGCTTTTTTTATTTGTTTTCGACTCATTGTGACCTCCAAAACGGTGCGTCATGTTGATTATATACGTAAGATTATACTTCTCAGATGCGAAAAATCAATCTTCTTTTTGTAAGAAATTTTTGTACAGGGAAAGAAACGTCTCGCAGTCCGGTAAAATGGACCCGTTGTCCGGCACCCTCACGGCGCCGTGCTGACGGCCGGCGAATGAGAACATCACTTTTCCGTGAAGTTCCTTCGAGCGCGCGATCGCCTCGCAGGCGGCGTGATCGGGAGACGGATGAAACAGGCAGACAAGCGTCTCTTTTTTTTCAATGGACGTGAATCCGAGATCCATCGCGTGATGCCTCAGAAGCGAAATGTCCAGCAGGGTCTCTGTCTGCTTCGGGACCGGCCCGAACCTGTCGCGCAGCTCGTCGGCAGTGTCATTTCGGTCCGCTTCGGTCCCGATGTCTCCGATGCGTTTGTACAGGTCCATCCGGACTTTCGGCGACGGGACGTAGGACTCCGGGATGTAAGCGTCCAGCGGGAGGTCGATGAGGCAGTTCCTTTCCGCTTTCGGCTCCAGTCCCTTTTCGAGATTGACCGCGTCCTCGAGGATCTTGATATATAGGTCGTATCCGATCGTCTCCATCTGTCCGCTCTGCTCGGAACCGAGAATGTTCCCTGCTCCGCGCAGCTGCAGATCGCGCATCGCGATCTTGAAGCCGGACCCGAATTCCGTGAATTCCTGGATCGCCTGGAGCCGCTTTTCCGCGACTTCGGTCAGGATCGAATCCTTTCTGTACGTAAGGTAAGCGTATGCCTTTCTCGAAGATCTTCCGACTCTGCCGCGGATCTGATGAAGCTGAGACAGACCCATCCTGTTCGCGTCCTCGATGATCAGCGTGTTGACATTCGGGAGGTTGACACCGGTCTCGATGATCGTCGTGCAGACGAGCAAGTCAATGTCGCCGTCCATCATGCGCCTCCAGACGTCGGACAGTTCCTCCTTGTCCATCTGTCCGTGAGCGACGGCGATCTGCCTGTCCGGAAACAGTTCCTTCAGCTTCGCAGCCTTTCCGTAGATGGAGTCGGTGTAATTGTAAAGATAGAAGACCTGCCCGCCGCGGCGGAATTCCCTTCGGATCGCTTCCGCGATCGCCGTCTCGTCATACTCCGCGACGAAAGTCTGGACCGGCACGCGGTCCACAGGCGCCTCTTCGAGAACGGACATGTCCCGTATCCCGGACATCGCCATGTTCAGCGTTCTCGGAATGGGCGTTGCGGAAAGCGTCAGAACGTCGACCGTCTTGGACAGATGCTTCAGCGTTTCCTTGTGCTTGACGCCGAACCGCTGCTCCTCGTCGACGATCAGCAGACCGAGATCTTTGAATTTCACGTCCTTCTGAAGGAGCCTGTGCGTTCCGATGATGATGTTCAGACTGCCGGAGGCAAGTCTGTCGAGCGCCTGCTTCTGCTCCTTCTTCCCGACGAATCTGCTCACCATTGCGACTTCGACGGGATAGTTCCTGAACCTCGCGCTGATCGTCTGGTAGTGCTGAAGCGCAAGAATTGTTGTCGGAACGAGCACGGCGGCCTGCTTTCCGGCAAAAACGCATTTGAATACGGCGCGGAGAGCGACCTCCGTCTTTCCGAATCCGACGTCCCCGCACAGAAGACGGTCCATAGGATACGGACGTTCCATATCGCGCTTGATCTCCTTTGCGGAGATGATCTGCCCTTCCGTTTCCTCGTACTCGAATTCGCTCTCAAATACGGTTTGAAACTCGTCGTCCGGCGGGAACGCGAACCCTTCGATCGCCCTTCGCTCCGCATACAGCCGGATCAGGTCCTTTGCGATCAGAGAAGCCGAATTTCTTGCGCGGATCTTCGCTTTTTTCCATTCGGCGCCGCCGAGCTTGTTCAGGCTGGCGTTCTCGGAGCCGACGTATCTGCTGACAAGGTCCATCTGCTCGCACGGGACGTAGAGGATCCCTCCGTCCGCGTATACGAGCTTGATGAAATCACGCGTCACGCCTGCAGCGGTCATATTGATGATCCCGGCAAACCTCCCGATCCCGTGATTCACGTGGACGACGAGATCCCCGTCCGACAGATCGGTATACGATTTGATCTTCTCCGTCTGGGAAGAGGACTTCCGTTTCTTCGGCGCGACGTAATCGTATGAATCGGAAGCTTCCACGAGGAGCGTGAAGCGGATCGAGGGAACGGTGAATCCCTCCTTGACCGCTTCCGACGGCGCCGCGAACAGATTGACGACGCCGGGATACAGACGTTCCGGGGATTCGACGACCGGGACGGACTGCGCCCTCAGCTGGTCTCCGAGTGAATGAAGCGCATAGTCGTTGGGCGCGAGGAAAGCGACCGTCTCGCCGTCGGCGAGGTACGGACCGACGAAGTCCGGCAAGGACGTCTTTTTTGCAGTAAAGAGATCCGTCGGGCTGGAAGGAATGGAGCATTCGGTCTTCGCGCGGAATCTGATCCCCGTTCTGCGGAAAAAGTCCACAAGGACACCTGCGCCGGAAAAGTCGGCGCAGAAATCGTCGTCTCCGCACAGCGGAAGTCCGCTCTTCATACGCATGAGCCCCCTGGACGCCAGGCTTTCGCATACGCCTACGGTCTCGCGGAAGAACATTTCCGCGCGGTCGGTCAGACGCTTGGTGTCGAACAGGACGGGAAGCGCGTCCTTCATCGCGCACGGCAGCCGGAATTTCTCGGGGTAGATCAGCGCGGCATATCTGTCCGGATAATCCGGCCCTTTTCCCGACATCAGGCTTTCCATTTCCTCCCGGATCTGCGCGACGTATTTTTCCATCGCGATCTCTCCTCCGAGCAGAGCGGAGAGCTCGTCCTGAATGCGTCCCGAGGCTTCCCGGTCCGTCAGGAACTCTTCGCACGGAAGGATCTCGCATGCGCCGGCCGTTTCCACCGTCCGCTGCGTATACCTGTCGAAAAATCCGATGCTGTCCGCCTCGTCTCCGAAGAAATCGACGCGGACCGGATTCGGGTACTGGACCGAAAAAACGTCGAGCACGCCGCCGTGTACGGAATACTGACCGGGGCCTTCGACCAGGTCGAACCTCTGATACCCGGCGGATTCAAGGGACGCGATGAGGGACATCAGGTCATACGAAGCGCCCTTTTCGATCCTCATCGTTCCGGCGCGAAGTCTTTCCAGAGGCATCGTGTACTGCATGACGGCGTCCGGTACGGTAATAACGACGTCGTATTCGCCCCTTGATACGGCGGACAGAACTTTCAGACGTTCGTGTACGTTTTCTCTCGAATACGACGTAATGTTTTCAAAGACGAAGTCGCGCGCCGGATAGACGTAAACGCGGCGGAAAACGGTCTCCAGCAATGTCTGAAGCCGGTAGGCGTCCTTTTCTTCAGGAACGACGACAAGCCCTTTCTTTCCGCACGACTTCAGCAGAGAAATCAGG
>CACZRJ010000139.1 GCA_902783535.1 uncultured Ruminococcus sp.
GCTTCCGTGATAGTCGCTGCCGGCCGTGACGAACAGATTGTACTTGTCCGCGAGCGTCAGCATGAATTCGGTCTGCGCGCGGCTGAATCCGGAATAATAGCACTCGAGCCCCATCAGACCGCAGTCCTTCATCATGGCGACCCGCCGTTCCACTTCCTCTTCGGAAAGGTCCTGGCTGCCGTCGCCGAAGATCCCGTGCGCGAGCACCGGGATGCCGTCGGCCCGGAAGATGGCGTCGATCGCCTCCAGCGGGGAGAGATACCGTTCGCCGCCGTGATAGTCTTCCATGAGATCGAAGGCGTGATGGACGTCCTTCGCGTATCCGCACTTGACCATGATCTTGGCGATATGGGGCTTTCCGGGATTCTTCATCGCGCGGAGCGCGTCCAGATCCTCTTCGGCAAAGTGAAAGCCGTAAGTCTGTTCCATCCATTCGATCCGGCCGAACACCTTGTGCATGCGCGCGTTGTGCGTGATGTCGACGGCGTCCCGGATGGAATCCTTTCCGATGTCGTATCCGTAGCCCAGCACGTGATATTTTCCGTTCGCATCCCTGCACGAGAATTCGATCCCGGCGAGGAAGGCCGGGTCGCGGTCGGTCAGCAGCTCGGTGACTTTTCCGCATCCCTCGTAGCAGTCGTGGTCGGTCAGCGAAAATAGGTCGATCCCCGCTTCGCGGACGTTCCGGATCAGCGATTCGGGCGTGTCCGAACCGTCGGAGAACCGGGAATGCATGTGCAGGTCCGGCCTCCTGAATAGCGTTGCTTTCATATTTGATGTCTTACGTCAGCGAATCGTATTTGTCGATCAGGCGGCAGAGTTCTGCGGCGGATTTTTCCGCCAGTTCCTTCCGGTCGTCCGTCTTCAGCGCATGACGGAGCACGCGGATGAGCCCGACGACGGCGCATTTCTCGTATTTTTCCGTGACGAAGTTCTCGTCGTCGTTGTTGTAGTAGCGCGCGATGACCTTCCTCAGAAGCAGCTTTGTCGTTTCGAGCGGGATCCCGAGGAACTGGTGCACGTTGTCCGGATCCGCGAGGGAATATCCGTGATAGGCGTTGTACATGAATCCGAATTCGAAGATCGGGTCGCCGGTCGCGATCGTGTCCATGTCGATCAGGATGACTTCGCCGTTTGCGAGCATGATGTTCTTCGCGTGGCAGTCGCCGTGGATCATGTTATGGGAATCGGGGATGGCTCTCAGCAGCTTCTCGAGTTTCTCCATGCTCTTTTCCGGCATGGCTTTCCGGATCCGTTCGAGCCAGCGGATGCACATGGCCTTCTGGTCCGGCAGGGAGTCGTCCGGCACTTCCGTGGAATGGATGATGTGCAGCAGATCGGCATATTTGGGGACGATCTCGTCCATGTTCTCCGGGTGGGTCGAAAGGAGTTTGGAGAAAGAGCTGGCGTTGATCATTTCGAACATGGACGCGAAGTGATCGCCGACGCGCACGACGTCGTAGGAGATCGCCGTGGGGATGCCGAGGATGAGCGCTTTCCGCGCCAGCGTCCGCTCGCGTTCGATCTCGGCGAGGGAGTCTTCGTTCAGATAGACCTTGACGACCGTGTCCGGGTCGACCCTGTAGACGCGTCCGTTCGCGCCTTCGCCGATGACTTCGGCGTTGTCGATGCTGATCTTTCTGTATGCTCTCGCGACGGGCATCATGTCCGTGAACCCGGTCACGTCGAGGATCTCGTAGACGGACGGGGACGCGTTGTAGAGTTCGATCTCGGGATGTTTCTTCCTGAGCCGGAGCAGGATCCGCAGTCCGGCGGAGGAAATGTATTCCAGCTGTTCCAGGTCGATCTTCATCGGGGAACCGTCGTCCATGCCCATGACGGCCTGCTCGACTTCTCCCGCGTTGACGGAATCGATGTGTCCCGACAGGTGAAGGATATTGAATTCTTTCTCTTTCGTGATGTTCGCGTTGGACATATATGAAACCTCCGGATTGTTTTTCTCCCGACCATTCTACAACACTTTCGGCCGCATTTCAACCGAAAAAACGATACTTTCCGCAGATATTTTTCGTATGCAGGCCGGAAAAAGGCGTTTTCTTTCCGAAAAACGGATTGCCAGAGGCGGAAGAATGTGATAGGATGAGGAAAGAAAAGTCCGGTTTTTCAGCCGGATTTAAGAAATCTGTGCTATCTTCGCCTCAGAAAGAATGTCCGGAGGAAAAAAGATGAACATCCTGCTTGTCGAGGACGAACGCGCTCTTGCCAGCGCGATCAAACGCATCCTGGAAAAGAACGGCTACCGCGTGGACGCCGTCGAGGACGGACAGTCCGCGGTCGATTACGCGGAAGCGATCGAATATCAGCTGATCATCCTGGACGTCATGCTTCCGAAAATGGACGGATTCGAAGTGCTCCGGATTTTGCGGAGGGACAAACTGCGCACGCCGATCCTGATGCTGACCGCGCGATCGGCGGTCCGGGACAAGGTCGCCGGGCTGAACGGAGGCGCGGACGACTATCTGACGAAACCGTTCGACACGGAGGAACTGCTTGCCCGGGTCGGCGCGCTGACCCGCCGGACGGGAGAGGTCGTCCTGGACGAGCTCAGCTTCGGAGACCTGACGCTCAACGTCAATTCCGCCCTGCTCTGCTGCGGCGGGAACAGCGTGCAACTGTCGAAGAAGGAATTCGAACTGATGCGGATGTTTCTGTCCAATCCGGCGAACGTCCTGACGAAGGACGCCATCATCAGCCGGGTCTGGGGAATGGATTCCGAAGCGACGGACAACAACGTGGAGGTCTACGTCTCGTTCCTCCGCAAGAAAATGGCCTTTCTGAAGTCCGGATACACCATCCGGAACATCCAGAAGATCGGCTACCGGATCGAGGAAACTGAGAAATGAGAAGCTATCGGAAAAGATTCGTCCTCTTCAATATGGTCTTCATCGGCGTCGTGCTGCTGATCGCCTTCATCGGGATCGGTCTCTTCTTCTATTTCCACCAGTACAACGAACTGCATACGACCATGCAACAGGTCCTGCAGCCGCTGAGCGAGTTCAACGACGGTTTCCGTCCGGACGGCGGCCGTCCCGGCGGTCACGAGCGGCTCCCGGAGGAGAACGGGGAACAGGCGGAACTGCCGGAACGCGAACAGAACGGCGGCGGGGAAGGCAGGGAACGCTTCGGACGGGGCTGGGACAGAAGCATCGCGACCGTCCTTTATGATCCGGAAACGGGCGAAACGAGCGTGGTCGGCCGCACGGACGTCGACGCGGAGGAACTGCTGGAATTCGTTCCGGCCGCGGTCGATGCCGATGCCGACTTCGGACGGCTGCCCGGCGGGATGTATTTTTGCCGCGCGGAGGGAAGAGACTTCTACCGGATCGCTTTCGCACCGGCGTCCTACCTGACTTCGCAATGCCTGACCATGGCGCTCGTGCTGTTCCTCGGATATCTCGCGATCATGGGACTGCTGCTTCTGCTGAGCGTGAAGCTCTCCGCGTACGCCGTCCGGCCGGCGGAGGAGGCGCAGAGGATGGAGCGGCAGTTCGTCGACGACGTGTCGCACGACCTGAAGACGCCGATCAGCGTCATTCTGGCCAACACGAGCATCCTGAAGCAGGACCCGGACAGCAGCGTCTCCGAACAGTCCCAGTGGATCGACAGCACCGAGTCGTCCGCGCGGAAAATGCTCGAGATGGTGAACGGGATGCTGTCGCTGTCTTCGCTCGAATCGCGTTCCCGGGACATTCCGCTCATTCCCACGGACCTCTCCCAGCCGGTGGAGAAAGCCGTGCTGCAGGCGGAGTCCGTCGCGTATGAAAGGAACGTGACCGTGGAAACGGACATCGGGGAGACGAACCCGGTTCAGAGCAATTCCGAGTACGTCGAGCGTATAACGTCCGGGCTGCTGGACAACGCCCTGAAATACGAGCCGTCCGGAGGAAAAGTGGAAGTCTCGCTGAAGCTAAACAGGAAAAATCCGGAACTGACCGTCCGGAACGCCGGCAGCGTCATTCCGCCGGAAGATCTTGCGCATGTTTTCGAACGCTTCTACAGGGGAGACAAATCCCGCGCGTCGTCCGGAGGGCACGGGCTCGGCCTGTCCATCGTCAAGGCGCTTGCGGACGCCATACACGCGGAGATCTCCGTCTCCAGTTCGGAAGGGGAAGGAACGAAATTCACCGTCCGGTTCCCGGAAAAATGAACAGTCAAAAGACATCGGCCCGTTTTCGCGACGGGCCGGGTTCTGTTTTTCCGGAAACAAAGCCGGAAAACCGCGTTCAAACCGCTCTTTTGGCGGTTGACACTTGGGGAACGTTGTGATAATGTATATGGAAAGATAATCGCGCAATCTGTAAAGAAAAGGGGCGACCATCCATGCAGAAAAAGACTTCCAAAATACTGGCATCGGCGCTTGCGCTTCTGATGTTTTTCCTTTGTGTCCTGCCCGCGGCCGTTTCCGCGGACACGGTCTATCTGAAAGTCGTCCGTTACGACGGCGTGTCCGACGGACTGCTGTACGACCCGTGCACCGCATCCTACGGCATCGAAGTCGTCGGCGCTCCGGAGGACGCGGAGATCACGTACGAGTGGCAGGTGAACGTCGCCGGGATCGTCGGCGACCACGACTGGCTGAAAGCGGCCGACTGCACCTGGGTCCGCAATCCCTATGCGCCGACCGTCACCGTTTCCATCCGGGAGGGATACAACGCGACGACCGCGGAAAACCGGTTCGTCCTGCGCTGTCTCGTCAAGGTCGACGGGAAGAAATACTATTCGACCGACTTCCAGATCGTCTCCTATCCCAGCAACTACTACGACGTCGTCCGCGTCGTTGACGCCCGCGTCCCCGAGCTCGGGAAGACGCCGATCCAGGTCGCCCGGTTCACGACCTCCCACCTGAAAGCCGAAAACTGCGAGTGGCTGGTCCAGAACACGACGGGGATCTACCGGAAAATGACGGAAGGCGAAGTCTTCCAGAAGAACAAGACCTACGCCGTCCGGTTTTACGCGAGAATGGACGACGGCTGGTTCATCGATCCGGACAAAACGACCGCGACCGTCAACGGGAACTCCGCGCGCGTGCTGACCAAGCACGGCGACAGCAGGCTGCTCTACGTCATGGCGGAATACTATATGGACAGCGCGTCTGCGACGCCGCTCGTCTATGACGGCAATCTGGCGGATCTGCTGAAATTCGCCTACGGCGACATGGATCCGCTGCCGGCCGAATACGAAAAGACGGAAATGTACGTCGGCATGACGGAAGGCAGTTCGTACACCTTCAAGTTCCCCTATGTTCCGCTTCCCGGCGCCGCGACGGCGGACGGATACTCCGTCGCCTGCAACTGGATCCTGACCGAGAACGGGGGCACGAAAAAGAGCGGTTCCGGAACGAGCACGACGCTGTCCGGACTGACCGCCGGAAAGAACTACGATCTGACCGCCCGGCTGAGACTTTTGAAAGACGGCGGAAGCACGCCGAGTCCGAAAACGGACTTCGTCTTCCATATTTCCGTCGCAAAGCAGGACGATCCGCCCGTCATCACCTCGCAGCCGCGTTCCGTCGTCCCGTATACCGACGGCGATACGGTCGTGCTGCATTTCAGCGCGTCCGGCCAGAACCTGAAATACCTGTGGATGAAATACGACCTGCACTACAGCAAGATCGGCGACCCGTATTACGCATGGCAGCCGGTCTACAGTCCGGACGGATCGACGCTCGCGCTGCACAACGTCGGGGCGTCCGACGACGGCGTGCTCTACAGATGCCGCGTCACGAACGGCTCCGGGATTCAGGTGCTGACGTCGGAAACCATGCTCGTCAGAGTCGGCTACGCGCTCGACAGCGCCCAGTTCGTCACCGACGCGCTCTTCGAAAACGGAAAGACGGCATCTCCTTCCGCCATGTCGCAGAACGAGGGCATTTCGAACGTGGACGCGGAACTGTTCTTAGCGTCCGATCCCGCTTCGGCGGCCGCCGCTTCCGACTATATGGCGTTCGCTTCGAACGTCGTGAAACAGTATCCCGGCAGCGAGATCCAGACGTCGAAGAAATATTATCTCGGCCTGTCCGTGACGGCCGCGGAGGGATACAGGTTCTCGGACGGCCTGTCCGCGACGGTCAACGGGAAAGAAGCGAAGATCCTGTCGCTCGACGAAACGGTCTTCTACTGCGTCGTCGAAGTGGAGGCGCCGGAGCAGGCGTCCTTCCTGAAAGGCGACGTCAACGGAGACGGACGCGTCGACTCCCGCGACTACATGCTGCTCAAGCGCTACGTCCTGAAGACGGCGACGCTGACGGAGGAGCAGAAGGCGCGCGCCAACGTGGACGGCAGGAACGGGATCAACGCCTCGGACTATATGTACCTGAAGAGACTGGTTCTCAAGAAGTAGGAAAAAACGCAAGATTGATGGAGGACGGAAGCAGATGTACCGCATCATCCGAAAGAGAATTCTGAACCCGACGGTCACCCAGATGGAGATCCTGGCGCCGCTCGTCGCACGGAAAGCGAAACCCGGACAGTTCATCATCCTCAGAGTGGACGAGGACGGGGAGCGGATCCCGCTGACGATCGCCGGCGCGGATCCGGCGGAAGGGTCCGTCAAGATCATTTTCCAGATCGTCGGCGCGACGACGGAAAAACTGAACAGGAAGAACGAAGGCGAAAACATTCAGGATTTTGCCGGCCCGCTCGGACGCCCGACCGAAACGGAAGGGATCAGAAACGTCTGCGTCGTCGGAGGCGGCGTCGGATGCGCGATCGCGATGCCCGTCGCGGAAGCGTTCCACGCGCTCGGCGCCGGCGTGACGTCGGTCATCGGCTTCCGGAACAAGGACCTCGTGATCCTCGAAGAGGAGTTTCGCGCCTGTTCGGACGACCTGACCGTGATGACGGACGACGGCTCGTACGGGCGGCTCGGAAACGTCACCGTCCCGCTTCGCGAAATGCTGGGATCCGGACGGAAATTCGACCGGATCATCGCCATCGGTCCGCTGATCATGATGAAATTCGTCACCCTTACGGCGAAGGAATTCGGCGTGCCGGTCACCGTCTCCATGAACCCGATCATGATCGACGGGACGGGCATGTGCGGCGGCTGCCGCCTGACGCTGAACCGCGAAGGCGGAAAAGTCACAAAGTTCGCGTGCGTCGACGGTCCGGACTTCGACGGATACGAAGTGGACTTCGACGAAGCGATGTCCCGCTCGCGCATGTATTTCGATTTCGAGAAGCGCGCGTTCGAGGCCGAACGGGAAAAGACCTGCGCCCTGTTCAAACAGGCGGAGCAGGCGTCCGGCAACTGAAAGGACGGTGGATGAGACATGGCGAAGATCAGCCCGGTCAAAGAAAAAATGCCCGTGCAGGACCCGCTTGTCCGCGCGCGGAACTTTGAAGAAGTCGCTCTCGGATATACGGAAGAGCAGGCGAGAGCGGAAGCTGCCAGATGCCTGCACTGCAAGACCATGCCCTGCGTGGAGGGATGCCCGGTGAACATCCGGATCCCGGACTTCATCGCGAGAATGCGCGAAGGCGACTGGGAAGGCGCCTACAATATCATTTCCGAATCCTCCTCTCTGCCCGCCGTCTGCGGACGCGTCTGCCCGCAGGAAACGCAGTGTGAAAGCAAATGCACGCTCGGCAGGACCATGGAGCCGGTCGGGATCGGCCGTCTGGAACGGTTTGCCGCGGACAGGCACAATGAGAAC
>CACZRJ010000140.1 GCA_902783535.1 uncultured Ruminococcus sp.
CACGTACGTCTGGCCGCCGGAGATCGTGATGACGTTGGCTTCCAGTCCTTCGTATGCGCTGTCGATGTTAATCACGCCGCCGGTGATGTTCAGCTTGTAGTCCGCGTGGATGGCGTCGGCGCCGGAGACCGTCTTCTGTCCGCCCCAGCCGCCGCGTCCGCCCCCGGGACCGCCGCGCCCGCCGCCGGGACCCATTTTTCCGCCGCCGGTGCCCATTTTTCCGCCGCCGGTGCTACCTTCCGGACTGTAGACGGTCATCGTGACGGTCCCGCCGGAGATGTTGATGGTGCCCTGGCCCGTCCCGCCTGCCGTGAACGCAGTTCCGTAGTCGGCGTGCAGTCCGTCGTCGTAGCTCTTGATGTCGACGGATCCCGCTTTGACGTTCAGCTCGTTCTGGACTTTGACGCCTTTGTAGGAGGTCGTCGAAGCCGAAGACGCCGTATACCCGCTGTAGGATCCTGTGAATATGGAGACTTTCGGGACGCTTCCGTCGTCGCCCTGCGCCATTTCGAAATCATGGGCCGCCTGGAATCCGTCGCCCGCCGCGTAGACCGTGACCGTCCCGCCGAGCAGCAGGATGTCTCCGCGCGTCATGCCGCTGTTGTCCGCGTCCGTATTCTCCGTCTTGATGCCGTCGCCCTTCGTGGAGATGGCCACAACCGTGCCGCTCTTCACGGTGACCGAATCGTTCCCCTTGATCGCGTTATTCGGCGCGCTCACCTTCAGGGAAAGTTTCTGGACGGTAAGGTCCTTCGTCGTATGGACGCCGTTGTTGTAGGACGCGTTGATCTCGAGCGTTCCGGTTCCCTTCAGTTTCAGGTCCGCTTTCGCGTAGATCGCGCCTTCGCCCTGATTCGCGTCGTCTGCCGTCTTTTCCGGCCGGGTGTCGTTGATGACGTTCCCGGTCCCGCTCTTGGCGGAGATCTCGACGTCTCCGGCCGAATTGATCCTGATCGGGGAATCGCTGCCGCAGGTGATCGTCACGCCGTTCAGTTCGAGGACGACCTCGTCGTCTTTTCCCGCTTCCACGATGATCTGTCCTTCCAGTTTTCCGGACAGCGCGTACGTTCCGGCGGCGGTCAGGATGTATGCGGAACCGTTCTTCGTGAATTTCCCGTCGGACGTGGAGATCTTGAATTCTCCGTCCGTCTCGGTCGCGTCAACGGTTTTGTCGGTGACGGGTTCCTCCCGGCTCACGTCGTCTCCGGACGGTTCCGTTCCGTCTTCCGGCGGTTCGCTCGCTTCATGCTGAGAGTTTTCGGGCTCTTCGGATGACGGATCCGACGGTTCGCCGGAATCATCCGGTCCGTTTTCGGACGCCGTCCCCTCGGATACGGAAGGCACGGACGGTTCTTCTGGATTACTTTCTTCGCCGGCGGACACGGATTCGGACGGATCCGGTACAGGCAGACTCTGTCCGTCTGACATGTCCTGCCCGGACGGGATCTCCTGCCGCGGGATGAAGGAGCACGCAGCCGCTCCGGACAGCAGGACCGCCGTCAGGAGCAGCGCGGTCAGGAGCAGAACGAGTCTGTTTCCTTTATAATATTTTCTTTCTTTTCCGTACATCATGGTTTCCACCTCTCGTTTCCGCCGCGCAATGTTTGTCCGGTTTCCGGATGATCCGTGCAACACGATCCGTGCTTTCGCACGATCCGTGCATTCGCACGGGGCGGCTATTTTTCTTTTCCGCCTCTCATTGTAAACATCATACTTAAATTTCGCTGAAAATCTGCAAAGAGTTTTTGAACTTTTTGCGTTTTTTTCTGCGCAGACCACGCTGATCGCGGTCACTCGGGACGCCGGAAGTGATCCCTGACCTGCGACAGGAACCGCTCGGCGATCGGCGTGAACGCCTGATACTTGTTCCAGATCAGGTAGAGTTTTGTTTCGAAAACAGGGTCCAGCGGGCGGAAAACGAGTCCGCTGCCGGGCGACGTGTCCACCAGTTTCGCGAACGTCAGCGCGCAGCCGAGTCCCTCTTTCACGAACATCGACGCGTTGTACGCGAGCCGGAAAGACCCTTCCAGCCGCAGGGAGGCGTATTTCTCTCCCGCCCACTGACGGATGTCGCCTTCCCAGCCCTGGACGGACGTGAACAGCGGAAGCCCTTCCAGGTCCGAAGCTTTGACCGATTCCTTTTTCGCGAGCGGGGCGTCTTCCGGAAGGACCAGCCCCCAGATGTCGCCTTCGGGAAATTCGACGAAGTTGTATTTTCGCGTGTCCGGCAGATCGCAAAGGACCGCGAAATCCAGAAGCCCCTTGTCCAGCTTCTCCGTGACCTGTTCGGTGTCTCCGCTGGTGATGTGGTACTGAAGTCCGGGACAGCTCTTCTTGAAAGTCTTGATCTCTCTGGCGAGGTAGCGGATCTGGTAGGATTCGGCCAGTCCGAAATACAGATTTCCGCCCGTGACGTCGTCCAGCGAAAGGAACTCCTTCTCGATCTTGTCCGCCATCGTGAGCAGGTCCTCCGCGCGGTTGCGCAGCAGGATGCCCTCGCTCGTCAGCGAGATGGAGAAGCTGTGCCGCTCGAACAGCTTCTTTCCGAGCTCCTCCTCCAGCGCGCGAAGCGCTTTCGAAAGGGTCGGCTGGGTCACGTGAAGCAGTTCCGCCGCTTTCGTCATATTTTCCTCTCTGGCGACCGCCAGGAAGTATTTCATCGTGCGCAGTTCCATTCTTCCGTCCTCCTGTTATTCCAAAAATGAATATCACGATATGAATTATAACTATTTGCAAATGGTTTGTCAACCTGTTAGAATGATAACGGAAAAAAGAAAAAAGGAGTTTCGTTCGGGATGGAAACGGCAATGCTGAACGATCTGCTCGAAGACGAAGCCGAGAAGGCGCTGTACGAGAACGGGGAACTGGACGAACTGAAGCGGGTCCTCCGGAAACGCAGGAGCCTTCTGATGGACGAACTGCACGGGACAATGAAACAGGTGGACCGCCTGGACGCCGTCATCCGGCAGACCGAAAAAGAACTGAAAGAGAGGAAACGGACATGATGACAAAAGAAAAACTCAAACTGACGGAGGAATGGGACAAGACTTTTCCGAAAAGCAGCCGCGTTTCTCACCGCAAAGTGACGTTCGTCAACCGCTACGGGATCACGCTCGCGGGCGACCTGTACGCGCCGCTGAACGCGGAGGGACCGCTTCCCGCGATCGCCGTCTGCGGGCCGTTCGGCGCCGTGAAGGAGCAGTGCTCCGGCCTCTACGCCCAGACGATGGCGGAACGCGGATTCGTAACGCTCGCGTTCGATCCGTCGTTCACGGGCGAAAGCGGCGGGAACGTCCGCTATACGGCTTCTCCCGACATCAATACGGAGGACTTCATGGCGGCGGTGGATTTCCTTTCGCTTTTCGACGGGGCCGATCCCGAACGCGTCGGCATCATCGGCATCTGCGGATGGGGAGGCATGGCGATCAATACCGCCGCGCTCGACACGCGCGTGAAGGCAACGGCGGCGATGACGATGTACGACATGACCCGCGTGAACGCGAAGGGGTATTTCGACAGCGAAGACAGCGAGGAAAAGCGCTATGAGAAGCGGAAAGCGCTTTGCGCGCAGCGGATCGCCGACCTGAAAGCGGGGACGTACGCGTCCGCCGGCGGCGTCGTCGACCCTCTGCCGGATGACGCCCCCTATTTCGTAAAAGACTATTACGATTATTACAAGACGGAGCGCGGCTACCACCCGCGGTCGCTCAACTCGAACAGCGGCTGGAACGTGACCGGCTGCGAATCCTTCCTCAACCAGCCGATCCTGCTGTATTCGAACGAGATCCGGTCCGCCGTTCTGATCGTTCACGGGGACAGGGCGCACTCCTGCTATTTCGGGCGCGACGCCTACGCGAATATGATCGAAGGAAGCAAATACGCCGAAAACAAGGAACTGCTCATTCTTCCCGGCGTTTCGCATACCGATCTGTACGACGGCGGCGGGAAGGACGCGATCCCGTTCGACAAACTCGAATCCTTTTTCAGAACGCATCTTTCCTGAAGGAGACCATGATCATGAGGAAAACAGTCGCTGCATTTCTTTGCGTCCTTCTGACGGCGTTACCGGTCCTGTCCTGCGGAAACGTTCAGAGCGAGACCGGCCCGTCCGGAAGCGCGCCGGACGGCGGGACCGTCTCCATCGTCTTTTCCGATCCGTCCGGGTCGGAGCAAACGTCTCCGGCGGAATCCGTTTTTCCTCAAACGGACGAAACTGTTCCGGAAGGGTCCGCCGGGAGCGATCCGTCCGCGGCAAGTCCTGCGTCGGAGGAGCCGGGATCCGTGTCTCCGGAAGCGTCCGAAAGCGGAAAAACTCCGGATGACCCCGCCGAACCGTCCGAGCCCGGCGAATCCAACGAATCAAACGAATTCGGAGAATCCAACGAATTCGGAGAATTCGTAGAGTCCAACGAATCCGGAGAATTCAGCGGGGAAGAGCCGGAAACAGGGAAGAGCGTTCTCGTCGCGTATTTCTCCGTCACGGGAAACACCGCCCCTCTCGCGCGTTACGCGGCGGAGATCACGGACGCCGACCTGTACGAGATCGTTCCGGAAGTTCCGTATACAGAGGATGACATCAGATACTACACCGACTGCCGCGCGGACAGAGAGCAGAACGATCCTTCCGCCCGTCCGGCGATCGCCGGAAAAACGCCCGACACGAGCGGGTACGGCGTCGTGTTCATCGGATACCCGATCTGGCACGGCCAGGCGCCGCGGATCATCAGCACGTTTCTGGAAAGCGTGAAGCTGTCAGGCGTCACCGTCGTCCCGTTCTGCACCTCCCATTCCAGCGGGATCGGCTCGAGCGATACGGATCTTCATCCGCTCGCGCCGGACGCGAACTGGATCCGGGGCAGCCGGTTCGCCGCGGGAACGCAAAAGGAAGAAATGGAAAAATGGATCGGCGGACTCGGACTTGAAACCGCGTCGCACGATGAACCGAAGGAGGGAGGACTCATGAACGTCACCGCGTCGGGAAAAACCTTCCGCGCGACATTCGCGGACACGGACGCGGCCAGAGCGTTCGCGAAAATGCTTCCGCTGACGGCGGAAATGACCGAGCTGAACGGAAACGAGAAATACGTCTATCTGGATCAGACC
>CACZRJ010000141.1 GCA_902783535.1 uncultured Ruminococcus sp.
AATTTCTACGACTCGTTCGGGGAAACCGTCCGCGTGTCCTTCTTCCAGGCCATGACCGTGTCGTCCACCGCGGGCTTCTCGACGGCGGACTTCGAACTCTGGCCGTCGTTCGCCAAAGGCGTGCTCGTGCTGCTGATGATCGTCGGCGGCTGCGGCGGGTCCACGGCGGGCGGTCTGAAGCTCTCGCGCGTGATGATCCTCGTCAAAGGCGTGTTCCGTGACATCCGTAAACTCGTCCGTCCGAAAGCCGTCGAAGTCGTCCGCATGGACGGGGAGGCGATCCCGGAAGAGACCGTCAAGAACGCCAAGAACTATATCGTCATTTATCTCTGCATCCTGGTCGGGACCGCATTCGCGCTGACCGTGGACAATTTCGATCTGGAAACGAACGTGACCGCCGCGCTGACCTGTCTGAACAACGTCGGACCCGGTCTCGGAAAGGTCATCGGCCCGACCGGGAACTTCGCCGGCTTCTCGTACTTCTCCAAGATCCTGCTGACCATCGACATGCTGATCGGCCGTCTGGAACTTCTCCCGATGATCGTCCTGTTCTCTCCGGAGACGTGGAAAAAGCACTGACGAAAAAAAGCAAACGAAAAGGCCTCCCGGCGCGGGAGGCCTTCTCCAATGCAATGATCACAGAGAAGAGAACAGGTGTTCAATAACTTCCGCCGGACACTTTCCAGCGGTGGCTTCCGTCCATTCGGCAAGGACAGTGGAACATTTGCTTTCGGAAACCAGAAAAACCATTTCGACGCTTTCGCCGAAATCCGCGCTTTCCTTCCGGACCGCGTCCGAGAACGCGGAGAGCAGGGACTCCAGCTTCGAGTATTCGGAATACGGGCAGACGATCCTGCACCGCGCGACCCGTTCGACTTTTTTCCTGCCCGCTTTCTCCAGCGCCATGCGCGCGCTTTCCGTATATGCGCGGACGAGTCCGCCCGTGCCGAGCAGGATTCCTCCGAAATACCGCGTGACAACGAGCACGACGTCCGAAAGGTTTTCCCGCCGGAGCAGGGAAAGGACGGGCATGCCGGCGGTCCCGTGCGGCTCCCCGTCGTCGGAGAACCGGGTGATCCCGCGGTCGTTCAGGATATATGCGTAGACGTGATGCCGCGCGTCTGCGGTCCTTTTTTTGATCTGTTCGAGGAATTCGATGGCCTCTTCCTCCGAGGACACCGGCTTCGTTTCAGCGATGAATACGCTTTTCCGGTCGGTGTATTCGGCTTTCGCCTCCTCGCGGACGGTGATCCAGCCGTCCATTTTAAGCGAAGACCCCGTAGACGGCCCGGATCGCGCGGGGTAGGTCCTGTTTGGAAACGCCGACGATGAGATTCATTCCCCGGTAGCTGCTGCAGTGGATGCGCACGGGGATCTTTTCGTCCGACAGCGCTTTGAAGACCGCGGATGCGAACGCGGGATCTTCGGACAGCTTCCCGCCGACCGCGGCGAAGAGCGCGAGATCCTTTTCGATCCGGATGTGGTCGGGACACGCGCCTTCTTCGATCGCGCGCAGGACGTCGTCCTCTCTTCCGGCGAGCTCGGCGTCCGACAGGATGATGTCGAGGCTGTCGATCCCGGCCGGCGTATGATGGAAGGAGATGCCGAGGGAGGCCAAAATGTTCAGGATGTTCGCCGCGTATCCGACGATGGCGTCCATGCGGTCTTTTTCGATATGGATGACGGACAGGTCGTCTCTTCCGGCGATCCCGACGAGCGTTTCGCCGTCGGTCTGTCTGGACGGAAGGATGGTCGTCCCTTCGTCTTCCGGAATGTTCGTGTTCCGGATGCGGATCGGAATGTTCGAGAGCTTGACGGGGAAAATGGCGTCCTCGTGCAGAACGGAAGCGCCCATATATGACAGTTCGCGGAGTTCCTTGTAGGTGATCGTGCGAATGAAGCGGGGACGATCCACGACGCGCGGATCCGCCGCGAGAAATCCGGACACGTCCGTCCAGTTCTCATAGAGGTCCGCTCCCGCCGCCCGGGCGACGAGGGAGCCCGTGATGTCTGAGCCGCCTCTGCTGAAGATCTGCAGCGAGCCGTCCGGCCTGCTGCCGTAAAAGCCGGGAATGACCGCGTAGGGCTGACGGGCCAGACGCCGCGACAGGACGCGGTTGGTCAGTTCCGGTTCCAGTTCGCCGTTTCCGTCGAAGAAGATGACTTCGGCCGCGTCGATGAACGGGATGTCAAGATACGCGGACAGCAGAAGACCGTTCAGATATTCCCCGCGGCTGAGGACATAGTCTCTGGAGGGAGATTCCGCCAGTCTGGAACGGATCAGATCGAATTCGCCTTCCAGGTCGACCTTTTCCTTCAGACCGAGCGACGTCCGGATGCCGTCGAAACGGCTGAAGATCCCGGACAGGACGGCTTCCGTTTCCTTTCCGTTTCTGTTCGCCTCGTAAAGGCGGATCAGAAGGTCCGTCACTTTCGCGTCTCCGGGAAAACGCTTCCCCGGCGCGGAAGGCACGAAATATCTGCGGGAGGGATCTTCTTCCGCGATCTTTTTCACTTTTCTGAACATGGCTTCGTCCGAAAGGGAAGTCCCTCCGAACTTGGCTACGACGCATCTTTCTCCGGTCATGTCAAGATTCCTTTTTTCTAGAATGAGGTCTGCGCTTTTTTCATTATATCATTCCGGGCCGAAAAAGCAAGACGGAATTTGCTTATTGACGGACGGCCGACGATATGGTAGAATGCGTGCGTCGGCGGGTCAGAAGATCCGCGTCAGAACGAACCGGAGGTGCAACGCGTATGTTCGGGCAGGTCGAACTCGATTTTCTACATTTTCTGGAAGGCATCCGGACGCCTTTTCTGTCGAAACTGGCGGAGATCATCACTTTCCTCGGCGAGGAGACGATCATCATCGTCGTCGCCGCGATCTTCTATTTCATCATCGACAAAAAGTTCGGTCAGAAACTGATCTTCACCATTTGCGGAAACGTGATGGCGAACGGGATCACGAAGAATTTCGCAAAGATCCAGCGTCCGTTCGTCACGGACCCGACGCTGAACCCCGTCCGCGTGGAAACGGCGACCGGATATTCCTTCCCGAGCGGGCACACCGAGAACGCCGCGGGCTGGCTGACCGTTGTCGCCGGATGGTTCAGAAAAAAAAGGGCTTACGCTGTCGCCTGCGTCCTCATGCTCCTGATCGGGTTTTCCCGCACATTCCTCGGCGTGCACTATCCGAGCGACGTCGTCGCCGGCCTTCTGATCGGCGTCCTGACGGCGCTCCTGTTCGGGTGGCTGTTTGACAAGTGGGAGAACAAATTCCCCGCGTTCGCCATCCTGATCGGCCTGTACACGGTGTTCGGCGTCATCTTCCTGATCAGCGCCGATCCGCAGTTCGCCGATTATTTCAAAATGTTCGGGTTCGCGGCAGGATACGCGGCAGGCTATCCCTTCGAGAAAAAATTCGCGAACTTCTCGAACGACGTCCCGCTCTGGAAGCGCATCATCCGCTGCGCCGTCGGGCTCGGCCTGGCACTCGGCATCCGGTTCGGACTTTCCGCGCTGTTCGGCCTGATCTCGACGGACGTCGTGCAGATCCAGCTGCTGCTCGGCATGGTGCGGTATTTCATGATCTCCTTCTTCTGCATCGGCCTGTATCCCTGGCTGTTCACGAAAGTCAAATTCTGAGAAACAACCCGTTTCATTTCCGTCCGGACACACCGGACGGATTTTTTTCAAAAAAGGTCTTGACAAACCTCCCGCGTTCGTGTATATTGATTGCGCACAAGCGAATTGTGCACAATCAATTCGGACCGTTCGGAGGTGATACAGCATGGAGAATGAGAGACCCGGGGCGTACGAGGCCCTGAAACTGCAGAATCAGGTCTGCTTTCCCGTCTACGCGTGCGCGAAGGAGATCGTGCGGCAGTACGGCCCGTTTCTGAAGGATCTCGGGCTGACGTATACGCAGTATCTCGTGATGCTGGTCCTGTGGGAAACGGAAACGGTCTGTTCGAGAGATCTTTCGAAGAAGCTGCACCTCGACTACGGAACGCTGACGCCGGTCCTGAAGCGCCTGGACGGCGCGGGACTGCTGACGCGGGAACGCGATCCGGGAGACGAACGTCTGCTGACGATCCGTCTGACGGAGGAAGGCAGAAGGAAGAAGGAACAGGCGGCCCGCGTGCCGCACGCCGTCGCCGGATGCATGGGACTGACGATGGAGGAGTTCGGGCAGCTGTATCTGCTTGCCTACAAGGCGCTTGCGCATATGGAGAAAAGAAATGAAGAGCATACAGGAGGGAAAAATAATGTCAACGGCTAAGATTTATGAGTTCTCGGTGAAGAACAGGGAAGGCGGCATGACGAGCATCGGCGAATATGCCGGAAAAGTGCTTCTGATCGTCAATACCGCGACGGGATGCGGATTCACGCCGCACTACGAACCGCTGGAAGCGATGTACAAGGACCTGCATGACAAGGGGTTCGAGATCCTCGACTTCCCGTGCAACCAGTTCGCCAATCAGGCGCCCGGGACGGAGCAGGAGATCCATGATTTCTGCACGCTGAAGTTCGGGACGGAGTTCCCACAGTTCGCGAAGATCGACGTGAACGGCGAAAACGCGGACCCGCTCTTCGCGTATCTCGCAACGGAAAAACCGTCTTCCGGATTCGGAAAAGGCGTCAAGAACGCGTTCATGAAGAAATTCACGGACGCTAACAACAAGAAATTCGGCGACAAGGCGTACATCAAATGGAACTTCACCAAGTTCCTCGTCGATCGCGAAGGCAACGTGATCGCGCGGTTCGAGCCGACCGAAGATATGGGCAAGGTCCGCGAAGCCGTGGAAGCCGCGCTCGCGTAATTCCGGAACAGAAACAAG
>CACZRJ010000142.1 GCA_902783535.1 uncultured Ruminococcus sp.
CCCTCTCCGCCGGGATCGACTGTGATGAACGCGCTCATGGTCCCCCGGCGGACGCCCATGGCGCGGTGAGAAAAGAACAGGTCCGTATGGCAGTGCGTGCAGATGCCGGATACGGAAATATGGTCTTCGAAAAGTCCCGAGAGCAGAAGCGACGTCCGGTTCGCTGACGCGAGATCGAGAAAAAACTTGCCTTCCTTCCCCTCTTCCGGGCGGAAGAAACGATCTGCGTCCTCAAAGGAAGAAAGGAAAGCCTGTCTCACGTCCTCACCGACTTCGTAGCAGTCCTTTCCGGCGCACGGTCCGATCGCGGCGAGGATGTTTTTTTCGGACGCGCCGAGACGGACCATTTCCGCGACGGCATTCCGGACGATCGCGGACGCGGTCCCGCGCCAGCCGGCGTGTACGGCGCCGCAGATCCTTTTTTCGGGGTCCGCGAGCAGGATCGGAACGCAGTCGGCCGTCCGGACGGACAGCAGCAGTCCGGGCGTGCGCGTCACCAGACCGTCGACGCCGAACGGGAATTTCGGTTTGACCGTTCCGACGCCGCGTTCGTTTTCGCCGACCGTCAGGACTTTGTCCGTATGCGCCTGGTAGGTCCTGCAGACGTCTTCCCTGTGCAGCCCGAACAGCCGCGCGGCGATCTCGTAGTTCTGCTGAACGTTCCTGTCGTCGTCCGGCTCCTCAGCCGTTCCGGAGGCGAAATTCCAGGACGCGTAGCATCCTTTGCTGACGCCGCCCTTCCTGGCGGAAAAGAGATGCGGGACGCGAAATCCGTCCAGCAGCGGGCAGGTGAAATATTCGGTTTCTCCGCCGTGAAAGGTCCATGCCGTCTCCGTCATCCGTCTTCTCTCCGTCTTTCCTTCGTTTTCTTTCCCATTATATATTCCCAACCTCCCCGATGTCAAGCCGAACAGGCGGAAAATGTATTGACTTTGCGCAAAGATTTGGTATAATGAAGACAGACGGAGGGAGGTGCGGACATGACCGTCGATCGGAACGGCCGTCCCCTGGACGACAAACAGGAAAACGCTTCCTTCCTCAGATTCCTTTACGGGAACCCGGCAGGCAGGATCCTGCTCCGCCTGTTCACTTCGCGGTTCCTTTCCCGTCTCGTCGGCGGATATATGAACAGCCGCCTGTCGTCCGGACGGGCGAAGAAGTGCATGAAGGCCTACGGCGTGAAAACGGAAGAACTGGAAAAGGAATCTTTTCGCTCCTTCAACGAATTTTTCACCCGGAAGAAAAAGCCCGAATTCATTCGCGTCGACGCGGACCCGCTTTCGTTCCCGTCCCCCGCGGACTCCAGGCTGACCGTCGTACGTCTGAAAGACGGAAACGCATTTCCCGTGAAGGGCGCGCCGTATACGGCGAAAGATCTGCTTTCCGACGAAAAAGAAGCGGAGGCGTACAGGGACGGATGGGCGTTCGTCTTCCGGCTCGCGCCGAGCGACTATCACAGATATGTCTATCCGGACGGCGGAACCGAATGCGGCCGGAAATTCATTCCCGGGGTCCTGCATACCGTCAGCCCGGTCGCGACGGACATCATGCCCGTCTTTCACAGGAACTGCAGGGAAAAAACGTTTCTGGAAACGGATCATTTCGGCAGAATCGCGTTCGTCGAAGTCGGCGCGATGATGGTCGGAAAGATCTGCAACCGTCCGGAAAAAGAAAACGCCCGGTTCGAGCGCGGCGAGGAAAAAGGATATTTCGCATTCGGCGGCTCCACGATCGTCGTCCTGTTCCGGGACGGTTCGGTCCTGCCGGACGGAGACATCCTGAAAAACAGCAATGACGGAAACGAAACATACGTCCGTCTGGGCGAATCCGTGGCGAAAGCCGCGTGCGCCGGAAGCTGAAGAGCATCACCGAAAAGACTTCAAACAAACCATCTAAACGGGAGGAAAAAGAACATGGAAGACAAGCTGGAATTCCGCATGGATCCGCAGGAAACGGAAACAGACGACGACCGCACCATTCTGTCTGAGAAGGACATGAACGATCTGGACAACGTCGAACTGGACATGGACGATCTGAAAACGGAAGAGACCGAGAAGAAGATCCGCAGGCGGATGCTCATCATCGCCGGCGCAGCCCTTTTCGCCGCCGCCGTCACGACGACCGTTCTGATCCTGACCCGCCGCAAGCCGAACGAGAAGTAAGCTTTCCGTCCGGCCGGTTGAAAACAAAAAAACAAAAAAATAAAGTAAAATGCGAAAGGAGTTTCCCAAATGACGACCACAGGTATTCTTGAAGAGTTTTCCGTTTCGGAACAGGCAGCCGCAGCCCTCGGCATCGGCTACATCGTTTTCATCATCATCGCAGTTGTCGCATGCTTCCTGCTCGCGATCATTCCCTCGAAGATCGCCAAGAAGAAAGGCTACAGCGGAGCCGGCTTCTACTGGTTCGGCGTTGCCGCTCTGGTTCCCGCGATCATCGTTGCCTGCGTTCTGAAGAACCGCAACGCGGCTCCCGCGCAGCAGCCCCAGGATCCCAACCAGCCTCAGCAGTAAGAAACAAGGCCATGAGAGAAGACCGCCGGTCGGCGGTCTTCTCTTGTTTTTCTGTTTTCTGTCCCGGTTTGCGGAGCGGGCTCAGACGATGCCCTGCGCATGCATGGCGGCGCAGACCTTCTCGAAACCGGCGATGTTCGCGCCCGCGACGTAATTCCCCTTCATGCCGTATTTTTCAGCGGCGGAAGAGATGTTGCGGAAAATGGTCACCATGATTTCTTTCAGCTTCGCGTCGACCTCTTCGAAGGTCCAGCTGTAGCGCATGGAGTTCTGGCTCATTTCCAGAGCGGACGTCGCGACGCCGCCTGCGTTCGCGGCTTTCGCCGGTCCGAACAGGACGCCTTTTTCGGCAAAGCATTCGACCGCTTCCGGGGTGGAAGGCATATTCGCCCCTTCGCAGACCGCGATGACGCCGTTGGCGATCAGGGCTTTCGCGCTCTCTTCGTCCAGTTCGTTCTGGGTCGCGCAAGGCAGAGCGATGTCGCACGGGATGGTCCAGATGCCCTTGGAGCCGGGCGTGTATTTCGCGCCGGGCACGCGTTCCGCGTAAACGGAGATGCGTCCGCGTTCGACTTCCTTGATCTGCTTGACGACGTCCAGGCGGATGCCGTTCGGATCATGGACATATCCGCCGGAGTCGGACATCGCGACCACTTTCGCGCCGAGCGTCGTCGCTTTCTGGCAGGCGTAGATGGCGACGTTGCCGGAGCCGGAGATGACGACCGTCTTGCCTTTGAAAGAGTCGTTTCTCGTCTGCTTCAGCATTTCCTCGGTGAAATAACACAGGCCGTAGCCGGTCGCTTCCGTTCTCGCGAGAGAACCCCCGTAAGCGAGTCCTTTTCCGGTCAGGACGCCGGTATACTCGTCGCGGAGCCGCTTGTACTGGCCGAACAGATATCCGATCTCGCGTCCGCCGACGCCGATGTCGCCCGCGGGGACGTCCGTGTCGGCGCCGATGTATTTGGAGAGCTCCGTCATGAAGCTCTGGCAGAAGCGCATGACTTCAGCGTCGGATTTGCCTTTCGGGTCGAAGTCGGATCCGCCCTTGCCGCCGCCGATCGGCAGTCCGGTCAGGCTGTTCTTGAAGATCTGCTCGAATCCGAGGAACTTGATCACGGACGCGTTGACCGAGGGATGGAAGCGCAGGCCGCCCTTGTACGGGCCGATCGCCGAATTGAACTGAACGCGGAATCCGCGGTTGACGCGGACCTTGCCGCTGTCGTCCGTCCACGGA
>CACZRJ010000143.1 GCA_902783535.1 uncultured Ruminococcus sp.
CAACTTCGTGGAGGTTCAAGTCCTCTTACCCGCACCGAATCGACCCCGGAGGTGAGCCTCCGGGGTTTCGTTTTTTCGGGCAAAACGATCAGCCGGAGAATTCGATTATTAAGCGGTTCGGGCAGGTTTTTCACGTTGAAGATCCAGACGATGTCTTTTTACGAATTCTGCGTGATGAACGGCAAAGAAGTCGACCTGGCGCCGATCGACGTCTTCAAAATGCACGAGTTGACGCTCTCCGAGCAGACCGGGATCTTCCTAAAAACTCGGAAAGCTCTACCGTGAAATGATCCGCTATATGAAGATCGGCGGTTTCCCTGAGTTTGCGCGCAGCGAAGCCGGGCAGGAGATCGATATCGGCGTGCAGGAAAACGCCGCGGATCTGCAGTATATCGAGGCAAAGTACCGGGACAATCCAGTGATCAAAGACACCGACGGGATCGTCGTGTCCGGGATGAAGGATACGCCCGGTTACGTCATCACCAAAGGTCCGGACGATTTCGGATTGACGGAGCGGAAGAAAACCTAGCTGTATCGTATCCCCGCCGTCGCGTATTTCTACCTGATCGGAATTATGAATTGATTTGATCGATTATGTTTGATCTGTAAAGAAAAGCGCCCGAAGCCGAAAACCCGGCTTCGGGCGCGTCATTTGAAAAATCAAAACGTTTGTTGAAAAGCACAAAATAACCGTCGCTTATTTGTCGGTATATCTTGACACCGTGTCGCTCTTTTGATATAATACAATCAATACAAGAAGCGAGAACAGCAAATGGCAAAATATATTGAATCTGAAAAAATCGAACTGAAAAGCCGGTTCAACGATACGATCTGCAAGGATATCGTGGCGTTTCTCAACGCAGACGGCGGCGACGTGATCATCGGCGTGGACGACGGCGGACACGTCGTCGGCGTCGATCATATCGACGAAACGTCGAAAAAAGTATCGGATATGATTACATCCCAGATCGAACCGAATCCGCAGGACATCATTTCATCGGAAATGATTTACGATGAGGGGCGTACGCTGCTCGTCATCCACGTTTCCAAAGGGATACGCCCCATCTATTGCCAAAAGAAATACGGTTTTTCCTCCGGCGGCTGCTCGATCCGCATCGGAACGACCAGCCGCGAAATGACGCCGGAACAAATCCGCGTTCGGTATGAGCAAAACTTTATCGGTTCGGATCTGATGTCGAAAACGCCCGCAAAGTACGGTTTGCTGTCTTTCAAAACACTGAAAGTCTATTATGCGGAAAAAGGATACCATTTGGACGATGCGTCGTTTGAGTCAAATCTGAATTTGAGGACCGAAGCCGGGGCATACAATCTTCTTGCGGAATTGATGTCCGATAAAAATATGATCCCGCTGATCCTCGTCAAATTCAGCGGAAAGGATAAGACTTCGGTTTCCGAAAAATATGATTTCGGCTCTCAGAATCTGCTTTTCGCGTATGAGCAGATGAAAAACCGCCTTTCATCCGAAAACATCTGTATCTCCGACACAACGGTCCGGCCGCGCTCCGACCGGCATCTGTTTGCTTTTGACTGCGTCAATGAAGCGTTGATCAACGCGCTGGTCCATAACGATTGGAACATCTCGCAACCGCTCGTTTCGATCTTTACCGACCGTATCGAGATCTTTTCACACGGCGGACTGCCTAAGGGGCAAACGAAGGAACTGTTCTTCCGCGGGATCAGCAAGCCGAGGAACGATATGCTGATGCGTATTTTTCTGAATATGAATCTGGTCGAGCATACGGGACACGGCGTTCCGACGATCCTTTCAAGATACAGCGAAGAAGCATTTGAGATCGGAGAATCATTTATTTGCGTCACGATCCCTTTTGACATAGACGTCATGGCGACGATCAAAGATCGCGGAAACGTCGGTATAAATGTCGGTATAAATGTCGGTATAAATCGCACGGAAGAAAAGGTGATCCGCATTCTTCTTGAAACCCCCGACGCTTCCGCCGTAGAACTTGCAGACAAGATCGGCGTGACGAAGAGAACCGCGGAAAGAACGTTGAAAAAGTTGCAGGATCATCATAAGATCGTTCGGTCCGGGTCCAAGAAAACCGGTCATTGGATCGTCATCAAATGATATGATCGATTATAACGAACTGCTGTCGAAATTCAAGTCCGCCCTTTCGGAGATAGAACGGCTGAAAAAAGAAAATGCGCATCTGCGTTCCAGACTGTCGGTCAAACCGGAAAACGGCGTCGAAGCCGAACGATCGCCCGTTTTGGTGCCGGAGGAGCAAAAGTCGGAAGTCTCCGTTGACAAGCACAGTCCGCCGGAGAAGAAAATCGCGCTCTTTCGTTCGCTGTTCAGCGGCAGAGAGGACGTTTTTGCACATCGGTGGTACAGCAAAACGACAGATAAAGGCGGTTATCAGCCGGTTTGTGAAAACGAATGGGCGCCGGGGCTGTGCGATAAAAAGGCGTTTCGATGCGCCGCCTGTCCAAACAGAAAACTGCTGCCCCTGACCGACGAAGCGATCTTTGCCCATCTTGCGGGAAAAGACGCGCTTTGCAGGGACGTTGTCGGAATCTATCCGATGCTGCCGGACGAGACCTGCCGAATTCTTGCGGCGGATTTCGATAAAGAGAACTATGAACAGGACGTGGGCGCTTACAAAGAAATCTGCGACTCGTGGAATATCCCGGTCTATATCGAGCGCTCTCGTTCGGGAAACGGCGCGCATGCGTGGATCTTTTTCGACGAACCAATCCCCGCGGTCAACGCGCGCAGAATGGGCGTTGCGATACTGACTGCTGCGATGGACCGGCGGGGAGAACTGCCTTTCAAGTCCTATGACCGGTTGTTCCCGAATCAGGATACCATGCCCGAAGGGGGCTTTGGAAATCTGATCGCCCTGCCGCTGCAGGGACAGGCGCGGAAAAAGGGCAACAGTCTGTTCGTGGACGAGAATTTCCTCCCCTACCCCGATCAATGGGCGTTTCTGTCGCAAATCAAGCGGATGTCGGCGGAAGAAGTCGATCTGGTTTTGGCGGAACACGCCAAAGGTCCGGAACTCGGAGAACTGGTAAAGGATTCCGACGAGAAGCCGTGGGAGCCGAAGAAAAAACGTGCGCTCGCGCGCCTTGATTTTCCGCCGGAACTGACGATCGTTCGGGCCAATGTGCTATATATCCCGCGCGCGGAACTGTCGTCGCCTGCGCTCAACACGCTCAAGCGCCTCGCGGCGTTCAAAAACCCGGATTTCTACCGGGCGCAGGCGATGCGAATGCCGATCTATGACAAGCCGCGGATCATCTGCTGTGCGGAACTGGACGAAACCTATCTTCAGCTGCCCCGCGGGTGCGAGGAAGCACTGACAGAACTGCTTGACGCCGCGGGCGCGAACTACCGTTTTGAAGATCACACCAATTCCGGAGAGGAAATCCCTGTTTCGTTCAACGGAACGCTGCGCGAGGAGCAGGCGATCGCAGCCGAAGCGCTTCTTGCAAACAACATTGGCGTGCTGTCGGCAACGACCGCGTTTGGAAAGACTGTCGTCGCGACGTACCTGATCGGGCACAGACGGACGAACACGCTGATCCTCGTTCATACGCAGGCGCTGTTGACGCAATGGAAGAAATCACTTGAGACCTTCCTCTATTATGATTTGACACCGCCTGAAAAGCCGAAGGGACGCGGAAGAAGGGCGGCTTGGTCGCCGGTCGGAACGCTCGGCGCGGGCAAGGATTCCCTTCACGGGATCGTCGACGTCGCGATCATTCAATCGGTGCTGTCCGATGGCGAGGCGAAGGATCTCGTCAAAAACTACGGAATGGTCATCGTCGACGAATGCCACCACATTTCCGCGGTCAATTTTGAAAAAGTCCTGCGCGCGGCAAACGCGAAATACGTTTACGGGCTCACTGCGACGCCGACGCGGCAGGACGGACACCATCCGATCATTTTCATGCAGTGCGGTCCGATCCGTTATCGAGTCGACGCCAGAGCGCAGGCGGAAAAGCGCGCGTTCGATCACGTCCTGATCCCGCGATTCACGGCGTACAGGACGACCGCTGATAAGCCGATCACCGCGCTTTACAAGGACCTTGCAGAAAATGCTGCCCGCAACAAGCTGATTGTCGAAGACGTCGCGTTCGTGCTGAAACAGCGGCGAGCGCCGATCGTTCTGACCGAGCGGCGGGAGCATGTTGAAACTCTGCGGGAGATGTTGTCGGGACAATGCCCGAATATCGTCACGCTTGTCGGGACGGCGTCGCAGAAAGAGCGGCGCGAGACGCTTGCGCGGTTATCGTCGATCCCGGAAGACGAACTGCTCGTCATCATTGCCACCGGCAGGTACGTCGGCGAAGGCTTCGATTTCCCGCGGCTCGACACGCTGTTCCTCGCCCTGCCGATCGCCTGGAAGGGAAAGGTCGCTCAATACGCCGGGCGTCTTCACCGGAACTATGAGGGCAAAACCGAGGTGCGCGTCTACGATTACGTCGATTTGCACGTCCCGATGCTCGAACGGATGTATCAGAAACGCATGAAGGGCTACGCCGCGATCGGCTACAAAACCAAAACCGACGTGACCTCGCCCGTCACGCCCGATCTGATCTATGATGGGCGATCCTTCTATCCCGTCTACTGTGCCGATCTCGCGTCCGCATCCAAAGAGATCCTGATCGTCAGCCCGTTCATGCGCAAGAACAGGATCGTTCAGACGGTCAAACTGCTATCGTCCAAAATTGTGAACGGCACGGCGGTGACGGTCGTGACAAGACCGCCTGAAGACTATAAGGAAAGCGAGCGGGATACCGTCGTACAGAATGCGGCACTCCTTGAATACGCTGGGATCGCCGTGCGCTTCAAATCGGATTTCCATCAGAAGTTCACGGTCGTCGATGATCAGACCGTCTGGTACGGCAGCGTGAACTTTCTGTCCTTCGGTGCGCACGAGGAAAGCATCATGCGTTTTGAGAATCCCGAGATCGCAGGAGCACTGATCGATACGGTGACAAACGTATGATATCAAGAATCATATCATGAGAATGCATCTTATGAACAATCGACAAAAAGAAAAATGGTTAACACTCTATGACCGCGCCCTGGAAATCGCTCATTTCAAACCGTGGGCAGTTTTCGATGAAGATCAACAGTTTTTGTTTGTTCGGAAACAGCGCAGGGAAAGCGTATTCTATTCTTTTTTGGGGCCGTCCGCCTGCCGCGCGTGCATCGCTTGCTATGAGGGCGAAAGAAACTATGTGCGCGCTATGGAACGCCTGCATTCTGGAAACGGAAAGCAGGAACTGACGTTTTTTCTTCAAAACGGGTTTATGGGGATATGGGGGAATCGTAACGATCTTGATAAAGACACCTACGCTCTGCTCAAGGAACTCGGTATACACTGCAGGGGGAACGGATCATGGCTGCATTTCCTGCGTTTTGAGGAAGGATACGCGCCCGTATTACCAAATGACAAAGAACTTGACCGTTTGATCGATCTGTATGAAAACCTGATCATGCTTCTGCGCGGCTTTTTTGAGGGAGAACTGGGGAAACTGCATACCGAAGGCGACGCTCTTGTCCGAATCTATGACGAGAAGGAGAAAATGTACTTCTCTGTTTCCGAAAAAGTCAAGATTCCGAAAAGTGTCGGCGACGATCCGGTTTTCACGTTTTCGCCGAATGAACGCAGCGAACGGCTGCGCACGACCGAAACCGGCAATATCGTTCTTGAGATAGGATGGTCTTATCTCAACACGGCGGTTACGGACAACGACGGGCGCGATGCGTTTCCATTGCTGCTGCTGATGGCGGACACCAATACCGGAACCGTCCTTGAAACAGAATTGATCACGCCTTCCGTACATAAAGAAAACGTCTTGATCGGCAAGCTGGAAAAAGTCATTGCGGCTTATGGAAAACCAAAGGAAATCCGTTACCGGGAAAACGATATCGCAGGCATTCTCAACGATTTCTGTCGGATCATCGACGTAAAGAGAACGCTTCGAAAGACTCTTCCGGCAATCGACAGAGCAAAAAAAGAAATGATGTCAAATATGGGTCTGTTATAATTGTCAGCGGTTTCAACAAGGTGACGTTACCATCAGGTTCTAGTGAAGGTTCCTTCATGAAGGTTCAAGTCCTTTTACCCGCACCGTACCATCCCTGGGGATTATCTCCGGGGATTTTTGTTTCATTTAACAGCGGCTCAGCAAGAAGTCCCCGACCTCTTAAGGTGGAGGGATGAATTGCGGAGTAGAGCCGCTTTCTTCGTACTCTTTATTGACTTCTTTTTTCTATTATGATATCATTCAGTCGAAAAGAATCTTTCCAGTATAAAAGGCGTTCATCATGGAATCAAATAATCATTCGGTATTTTCCCTCAATTATCATCATGTACTAGTCGTAAAGTATCGCAGAAAAGTCATTACAGATTAAATATCCGATCGGTTAAAAGAGATCTTTCTGTATATCCAACCATCTTATAACATAACGTTGAAGGAATGGAATCACGATAAAGATCATGTTCATATTCTTTTTTCAGCTCACCCGAAATCGGAATTGACAAAATTTCTGAATGCTTACAAAAGTGCAAGTAGCCGACTCATTAAGAAAGAGTATCCGGAGATACGTTCCAAACTGTGGAAAGA
>CACZRJ010000144.1 GCA_902783535.1 uncultured Ruminococcus sp.
CAAGGTCATCGAGGACTACGGCCTGGACGCGCTCGACGGCGTGACCCCGGACGAGTACGGCATCGTCGGGATGATCATGGACCGCTCCAGAGCGGTCATCGGCATCGGCGAAACGATCCCGCTGACGGCTTCGGCCTATCCGGATCCGGTCATTCCGGAGCCGGACGAAAGCGGTTCCGAACCGGAAGAAACGTCAGAAACAGGCGAATCGTCAAACGCCGGTCCGGACGAATCGTCAGGCGACGAACCGGACGCGGAACATGGAAACGAATCGGACGGATCGTCCCGAGAAGGACCGGGACAGGGCGGGAGTTCGGATCCCGAGCCCGCCGTGTTCGTTCCGACCGTCGTCTGGGCGTCGAACGCGGAGACGGTCGCTTCGGTCGACGAGAACGGAAACGTCACCGGACATGCGCAGGGGATCGCGCTGATCACCGCGACGTACAACGGGAAGGAAGCGGCTTGCCTCGTCTGCGTCGGAACGAACGCGTTCGTGATCGACTCCGACACGGCCCTGTATTCCAAAGCGGACCCCGACAGCGACTCTTTGGGGAAAGTTTCCCGCGGCATGCCCGTTTCCATATTGGAAAAAACGCCATTCGCCGACGCCGACGGGACCGATTACTATTACGTCCGCGCGACGACGTCCAAGGGAAAGCTTCTGAACGGATATCTTCCGATCCGCCGCGTGTACCCGCTCGGGCGGGAGGTCACGAGCATGCATATGGAGACCATCGTCCATATGAAGACCGGCGAAAGCAGGGAAATGACCTATCAGATCTACCCCGTGACGGCGGAGGACAAAACCGTCCGCTGGAGCAGTTCCGACAAGAACGTCGTGACGGTGACGGACGCCGGCGTTCTGACGGCAGAAGGAAAAGGAAACGCGGTGGTGACCGCGACGGCTTCCGGAGGCGTGACGGTCAGGATCATCGTCAACGTCGACCTGGAGGCGCTGACGGGGATCTCGACGACGGCATTGAAGCTTCGCGAGAACCCCTCGCTCGACAGCGACTATTACGGGATCATCGCCGGATGCACGCATATGTCCGTGTTGAAGGGACCGGTCGACGGATGGTTCTACGTGCAGACGGAACTGATCAGCAACGCCGTGAAATACGGCTACTGTCTCGCGCAGTACGTCGAAGTGGACGGCGAGCTTCCGATCGGGATCACGTCGCAGGATCCGGAACTCCCCGAAGTGCCGATAGATCCGGACGAGCCCGGCGGAACGGAAGGACGAAAACGTTCGGCATATGTTTCCGTGGACACGATCCTGAACGTCCGGGACAAGCCCGGGACGTCGGGGAAGATCATATGCCGCCTGCCCGACCGCACGGAAGTCGTCATCATCGGCGAGGACGTGATCGTCGAGAAGGAAACGAAATACAAGACCTGGTGCCTGATCCGTTTCGACGATCCGGAGACGGACAGGGAAACGGAGGGATACGCCTGCGCGGACTTCCTGGTCGTGACCGGAGAACTGAAGGACGACGATTCCGGAGGCACGGACGCGCCGACGCCGCCGGACGACCCGAACCCTCCCGACGACCCGACGATCCAGGATCCGGTGACGCCCTATCTGTCCGACGACGCGTTCATCTGGATGGTCGCTCCCGGGACGACGGCCGACGGGTTCCGGATCGAACTCGGCTACATGTCCGTCGTGATCGCGGGGCCGGACGGCGTTGAGAAGCAGGACGGCGACACTCTGAAGACGGGCGACACCGCCGAACTGTACATCGGTTCCGTCGCCGTATGGAAAAAGACCGTCGCCGTCATGGGAGACGTGACGGGCGACGGAGCGGTCAATGCGCGCGACTATATGCTCGTGAAGCGGACCGCGCTCAAGACGTGGGAACTGGACCCGCTTCAGCGCAGGGCTTCGAGCTTCATCGTTCCCGACCGCGTCGGGGCGCAGGAATATCTCATCGTGAAGCGCATGGCGCTCGGGACATACCGCTTTTCGAACTATCCGGACTGACAGAAACAAAAAAGCCGGCTGATGCGGAGACCATCCGCAGTCAGCCGGTTTTTCGCGGTCATTTGTTCTTTTTGAGCCACGCCGTGTATTCGTTCCAGTATTTCGCGGCTGCGTCGTACCCGGTGTGGGCGATGGAGCCGGGGTTGGAGAACAGCCCCTGGAAAATGAAGACCAGAATGCGGTCCACGTACGGCGACACCGCTCCGAGCTGCTTTTCCAGCCTCGGGAATCCGGCCGGAATGAGCGGGGTCGACCGGTCGTTGGCGGGTCCTTCCCAGGTGAACGTCTCGACGTCCGCCCACAAGGCGATGCGGGGAACCCTGTCGTGCGCCTTGCGCAGTTCCGCGAACGCGCGCTCGGAGCCCGCGATGTCCGTCGCGTAGCAGCCGACCGTGTCCTGGTAGGCGATGATGTCCACGTCCAGTCTGTCAAGCTGACTGACGAACCGGTCGTCGCACACCGCGCTGGATGTGCCGTAAGGCGCCGTGAGGATCTTCGCGCCCGGCGTGAGCTTTCGCGCGTGCTTCGACGACGCGTTGATGTATTCGATGAAGTCCTCCTGGAAGTAGGGGGAAAGCCAGGATTCGTTCGCCCAGTACCAGCCGTAGAAGCATTCGTGATGCGCGTATCTTTCCGCGAGTTCCTCCATCAGAAGCTCGCGCAGCTTCACGTTTTCGGGCTTCATCAGTTTCCCGAAATCCGTTTCTCCGATGTAGTCGTTCGACATGAACAACTTCATGCCGTACCTGTCGCATGCCCGCATGACGGTTTCGAGCGGATCGGCAGAAGCGAGTTCCGCCATGGGCGCGTACGCGGACTTGAAAACGGCGAGCCCGTCGTTCGCGACGGTGTTGCACATGACGATGTATTCGATGCCGGCGGAATGCAGGTCGGCGATCAGCGCCGCCCACTGCTCGTCCGTGTATTTCAAGCATGAGTCGTTCCAGTAGTAGTGCCGCCTGTCGTCCCAGTAGACGGAAAACCAGGTGCCTGTGATCGGCTTGATTTTTCTTTCCATGTCTAGTCTCCTTTGTTTTCATCCCGGCTGTCTGCGAACAGGTCGTAGGTGCCGAGCACGTGCCGTTTCAGAAGCACGTATGACCGGGCGCTGACGGTGTCGCCTCCGATGCAGCCGGCGATATACCGCGCTCCGGTGAGGGAATAGGTGTTGAGGACGATCCGCTTGGCGACGGCGTAGTCGGAAGCGCTGACGCGTCCGTCTCCCGTCAGGTCGCCGGGAAGGACGGTCTCTCCGATCACGGTTTGTCCGTCGCCGGAGATGTCGCGTACTTCCAGACCGGTCCTGATGATGTCGTCGAGCGACGATTGCGACCCGCCTTCTTGGAAGAGCCCGGCCGTCAGGCCCTCAGGGAGCATCGACAGCCATGCGCGGACGGTCATTCCGGGACGTCCTCCGACGTAAAAGACGTCCGTTCCGTCGGTTCTGACCGTAATGGTTCCGGTTTCGCCGTTGTCCGGCGGCGAAGGCGGATCGGGAGGATCGGGCTGCTGGCTTTCGAATCCGTTTTTTCCGAGCGAACGTATGAGTGAAGGATAATCGAGATAGCTGACGTCGAGGTCGACGCGCTTCGGGATCCCGTCGATGTGTCCCATGTCCGAATACTGGTACAGGGAGCAGACTTCGCTGACGTTCTGCGAGAGCGTCCGGCTGTCCATCCATTTCGCCATCCAGACGTGATCCTTTCCGCCGATCTCTTCCGCTCTGATCAGGGACTTGAACCAGGATTCGCTGCTGTAGACGCCGGCGTAATATCCATTTTCCTCGAGGATGCGGACGCCGGTCGAGGCGAACTTCGTCAGCGTTTCCTGTCCGAGCGCTTTCTGCGCGGTGGATTCAATATCGAGAAAGACGGGATAATCCCACTGTTTTCCGGACAGAAGCGAGATGAACTGCTCGACGTCCGCGACCAGTTCGTCCTCCGTCAGGGCGTAGGAATAGAAGTAGCTGCCGACGTGGACGCCGGCTTCC
>CACZRJ010000145.1 GCA_902783535.1 uncultured Ruminococcus sp.
CCGCTACGCCGAGGCTCTGACGGCGGCGGACAACGTGATGACGTTCCAGACGGTCGTGAAGACCGTGGCGCGCCGCAACGGCCTGTATGCCGATTTCTCTCCAAAACCGCTTCCCGGAGAACCGGGCAACGGCTTCCATATCAACATGTCGGTCCGTCCGGACGATTCCGGAGAAAGCATGGTCCATATGATCGCGGGCGTGCTCGACCGGGTAATCCCCATGACCGTTTTTCTCGATCCCACGGAGGACTCCTACAGGAGGCTCGGTCAGTGCAAGGCACCGCGCTACGTCTCCTGGTCCGCGGAAAACCGCTCGCAGCTGGTGCGCATCCCGGCCGCCCCGCACGAATTCCGCCGCGCCGAACTGCGGTCTCCGGATCCGCTGGCCAATCCGTACATCGCCTTTGCGCTTCTGATCCGGGCGGGGCTGGACGGCATCCGGAAGCAGACGGACCTTCCGAAACCGGTCAATGTCAATCTGTTCAGAACCGGAGAGGAAGCCGTGTCCGGACTCGCGAAGCTGCCCGAAACGCTCGAAGAAGCCAAAGCGGAAGCGAAAAACGACGGCTTCATCAAAACGCATATGCCTGAAAAGATCCTGGATATCTATTGCGGAGACTGATCACTGAACAATCCGGCGAAAGGAGGGGAGCCGTTTGAGTCTGAAGGAACAGGTCTACAGCGTTCTGGTCGTCTCGGTATCTGAAAATCTCAATCTGGCTCTGCCGGAGATCTTTTCCGTCCCCGTTTTTTCGCCCGTTCAGTTCGTTTCCAATATCAGCGCTGCAAAGCGGGCGATCGCCGAACGGGATTTCGACATGGTGATCGTGAATTCGCCGCTCCCAGACGACACCGGAATCCGATACGCCATCGATACCGTCAGCGGCCGTCAGACCGTCGTCCTCTTCCTTGCGAGAGAGGACCGGTACGCGCAGTCTTTCGACCAGCTCGCGGAGCACGGGGTGTTCCTGATCCGGAAGCCCGTATCGAAAACCGCGCTCGAGCTTGCTTCCGGCTGGCTGATCAGCGCCCGCGAAAGGATCAGGAAAACCGAAAGGAAAACATTGTCCATCGAAGAAAAAATGAACGAGATCCGGCTCGTCAACCGCGCGAAATGGCTGCTGATCAGCGAACTGAAAATGACCGAGCCGGACGCGCACAGATATATCGAAAAACAGGCGATGGACCGCTGCGTCCCGAAAAAACAGATCGCGGAGGAGATCATCGGGACTTACGGTTAGGCTTTCCGCTTTTCCGGAAAAATGCCCGTTTTCGTCCCGCAGAGCATATGCGTCTGAGGTGAACGTCTGAATTTTCCTGTAATGAATTGAAAAAATCCCGCAAAAAAAGAAGGCTGTGCTGCCCGAAAAGGACGGCATGGTCTTCTCTTTGAGGAAAAAAGCAACTGCGTTTTCCGGCGTTTTGAAAGAAGCATACTGATGACAGGCGGCTTTTTGCTTTGATACAGCCGGCTCAAAGGAGGCCCTTCCCGAAATCGTATGCTCTCTGAAGTTCCTTCGGCTTCGCATTCGCTTCTCCGGGTCCGTTGATCGCGGGGCAGAAGAGGCTGCCCTTGAGTTCGGCCTTTTCGAAGCAGTCGATCCAGCCCTGGAGACAATTGACCGCCTTCTCGGGCGTGTATTCCGCGTCGTCGGCCGCGGTGGTCAGCAGGTAGACGTTCCTGAATTTGTAGTCGGAGCCGTAGAGCGGATTCATCCGGTCGAGGAAGGTCTTCATCAGCCCGGAGAGCGAATAGTAGTAGATCGGCGAAGCGAAGACCAGCGTGTCCGCGTTCCGGACGGATTCCATGATCTCCGGCACGTCGTCTTTCAGAACGCATTTTCCGGTTTTCTGACAGCCGAGACAGCCGATGCAGTATTTGATCTCCTTGCCTTTCAGAGAAACGCAGGAAACGTCGTGGCCGGCGTCTTTCGCGCCCTCCGCGACCTTGGAAGCGAGAATGTCGGTATTGCTTTTCGCTCGAAGGCTGGTGGTGATGACGAGAACTTTGCTCATGATCGTGATCCCTTTCTCTTTTCTTTTTTCTGTTTCCATTATATCTTCCACACGCACATCATGCAAGGTTTTTTTCACAGCACGGCACTTCGTGTCGGTTATGCCAGACAAAAGATGAAAACCGGGCCGATATTTTAGGAAAAGATATTTACAAGTTTTACGGCGGCAGGTATAATGCAGATAAGAAACATCGGATCATCACTTGGGGAGGCAACGCGTGGATACAAATGCCAAAGTCAGACCCTTTCATATCGCCAGGATCCTGTACGAAAGGACGGACGCGGAGCACCCGCTGTCCACCGTGCAGCTAATCGACATCCTGCAGAAGGAATACGGGATCCCTTCCCACCGGACGACCATCACGGCCGACGTCGAACTTCTCCAGAGCCTCGGCATGGACATCGGCGTGATCAGGTCGACCCAGAACAAATACTACCTGAAAAGCAGACTGCTCGACGTCGGCGAGCTGCGGGTCCTGATCGACGCCGTGGAAGCCGCGAAGTTCATCCCGAAATCCCAGAGCGTCTCACTGGTGAAGAAACTGAGTTCGCTCGGCGGAAACGCGGAAGAAACGGATCTGGCCAGACACGTCACGGTCGAGCGGAGACTGAAAGGCAGCAACAAAAAAATGGTCGCGATCGTCAACGCGATCAACCGCGCCATTCATCATAAAAAGGTCATCAGCTTCCAGTACTATTCGTTCAACGAAAAGAAGCAGAAGGTGCTGCGGCTGGACGGATATCATTACCGCCTGTCTCCCTACCGGCTGGTCTGGAACGGCGACTACTATTACGTCGTCGGATATTACAAAAGCCACAAAAACGAATCGGTCACCAGCTTCCGGGTCGACCGCATCTACGACGTGCCCGAGGAGATCGACGCTGAATTCATTTCCTTGCCCGCGGGATTCGACCTGGACCGGCACCTGAACACGATGTACCACATGTTCCGCACGGACCGGAAAAACGTCACGCTGATCTGCGAAAACCGGGTGATGGACGCGATCGTCGACCGCTTCGGAGAAAAGGTCACGACGGAAGTGGCCAATCCGGAGCATTTCGCCGCGCACGTCGAAGTCGCCGTCAACAATGTGTTCTTCTCTTGGATCTTCGGATTTCTCGGGAAGGTCGTCATTGTTTCGCCGGACGACGTGCGGGAGGATTACGAGAAGATGGTGGGGAAGGCGTACGAACTGATCCGGAACACTTCGCCGGCGGAAACGCGGAAAAACGCGCCGGACGGGAAAGACTGAACCAAGAATATACGTAATAAAAATTATGGTAACTGAATGCCGGAACAAGTTGGCGCTATGTCCGGTCCGGCAGTCCGTTGAAAGCGGGGAAAAAAGACATGGAAGAGATCAGACTGATCATGCACGCGAAGTCTTACGTCGACGAACTTGCGAAGGGAAACGATCCGCTGACCGGCGAACCCGCGCCGGAGAATGACGTCATCCGGCAGGACCGGATCTCGCGCTGCCTGTCATATGTATCAGGGATCCTTCAGAAAGTCATCGACATCGGCGGACCCGACGCTCTGCCTGAAGTTCATCCGAAGAAGGTCCCGTTCTTTCTTTCCGCCCGGGAACTGGAAGCGTTTCCGTATTCCGACGTCCCGATCCACGTGACCGAATTCACCAAGCGCGTGAACGGCCTTGTCCCGGAGAATATGATCCCTTTGAAATACCGTTCCGTGACCGGGTTTCTGATCGGGAAGGGACTGCTGACGGAGCGGACGCTCGTGAAGGGAAAGAAGATCAGAACGACCACGCAGGCCGGCGAGTCCGCGGGGATCATGCTGGAGGAGCGGACCGGAAAGGAAGGCAGGGTCTTCCACGTCGTCGTGTACGACAGCAATGCCCAGCATATGCTCGTCCGTTTTTTGCCGGAGATCGCGGAATACCAGAAAAACGCGAAACCGGAGAGCGCTGAAAAAGGAAACGCGGCATCAGAAAGACTCCCGAATCAGGGACAGGCCTGGACGGAGGAGGACGACGAAAAACTGTGGAACGCCTTCGAAGCGAAAACGTCCGTCGACGATATGGCGTCCGAATTTCAGAGAACGCCCGGAGGAATCCTCGCGCGGCTGCGCAAGCTCGGCCTGATCAAGCCCTGGGACGTCCTGTCCTGAGAGAACGAAAACCGAAAGAATCTGAAAGAGTTTTAGTTGTATGTCTGAGATCGTATTCATCGACCTGGAAGCCAATCCTTCCACCCGTCAGATCCTCGACCACGGCGCGGCGAAAAGCAGGGAAGAACTGCTGCACACGACGTCGCGGACGGAGTTCTGCGCCTTTCTGAAGGACGCGAAATATCTGGCGGGCCACAACATCGTCGAGCACGATCTCAAATACGCGGCCGGGTTCATAACGGCGTCCGCGCCTCATGCGAAGGCGATCGACACATTGTATCTTTCTCCGCTGCTGTTCCCGAAGAAACCCTATCACGCCCTGCTGAAGGACGACAAACTGCAGACGGAGGAAATGTCGAATCCGGCGAACGACGCTTTGAAGTCGATGGAGCTGTTCCACGACGAAATGAACGCGTGGCACGCGCTCCCGGAATCCATGCGCCGGATCTACGGGGAACTGCTCGGAAACGACAGACATTTTTCGGGATTCCTGGATTACGCGGAACA
>CACZRJ010000146.1 GCA_902783535.1 uncultured Ruminococcus sp.
ATTAGGACGACGTCCGCAGGTGTGATGACTATGATAACGTAGCCTGATGATCAGGCTGAGGGTAGTCAATCCCGGCTTACAGTTCTACTGCAAGCCCCCGCTTCAAAACCCGTCAGGGTTTAAGCGGTGGGTGGTTGACGATTCATATCCTCGCAATCCTGCACATCTTACTACTGCGGCACAGAAAAAGCAAGAACGATTGTGACGAAGAATTCCGCCGTTTTGCGTCCCGTCAAGGCGAAATCACAAAATTGCAAAAAAACGAAATTTATGCTTGACAACCCCGATCCGGTTTGATATAATAGCCGTTGTTCTGTGGGCGTAGCTCAGTTGGCTAGAGCGTCGCGTTGACATCGCGAAGGTCGTTGGTTCAAGTCCATTCGTCCACACCATTGATCCGGGTTGCACCCGGATTTTTCTTTTTTAGCCGGCGGTCCTGCCTGCAGGGATCGGGCGTCCGTTCAGAAAAGCGCCGGTCAGGGTTTCTTTCTCGTAAGTCAGCTTCAGCGAGAAAAACGGTTCTTCTTTTTTTCTCAGAAGATCGAGAAAGATCCTGTCGCCTTCCCAGGAAGGCAGTTCGTTCACACGGCCGACAGGGACCCATTCGAGCGTCCCCTCGTCGCATTCCCGAAGACTTCCGCTCCAGTTCGTCACGAGGAAGAGATGCATGTATTCCGTCTCGGCGAAATCGGAAACGAACGTCACGATGCCCCTGTAATCCCACTTTTCGGCGATCAGGCCGGTCTCTTCGGCGATTTCGCGCCGCATGCAGTCCTCCGGAGACTCGCCGTCTTCGAATTTTCCTCCGACACCGATCCACTTGTCGTGATTGATGTCGTTCTTTTTTTTGACGCGGTGCAGCATCAGATAGCACCCGTCTTTTTCCAGGTAACAAAGCGTGCTCTGTATCATTTGCCCTGCGCCCTGATCCACGCGACGCTGAGCCCCGGCATCCGCAGGTGCGCCTCTCCTCTGCGGACGGTAATCGTCCCGCAGTCCGAACCTTCCGGCTGATAAAGGCCGTCCGGGAAGTCCGTCCTGATACGGACGTTCGCGTCCTGTTCCCCGGCGTTGGCCAGAATCAGGATCCTGCTTCCCGTCTCCTTTTCAAGCCACTGCGCGCCCTGGACCGCCGGATAGTCGACGGTTTTGAAGTAGGCGTGGGCGCAGGACTCGGAATGCAGACGCGGCGCGTCGTCTTCCAGAACGGGCGGACGAAGCATCCTGCCGTGCGAAAGCGCGTTGTGAAGCGCTTTCCTCGCGGAGACAGCCGTCCTGTAAAACTCCCTGTGCGGCAGTTTCTCGAAGTAATACTTGGGCGACATCCACCCCATCTGCTCGCCGTACAGCAGCGACTGCGCGATGAAGATGTCCGCGTAGGAAGGATCTCCGTAGGTGACTCCGAACAGGTGCACCAGATCGGAATACAGAACGGGGAACGCCGGGACCTGATCGTTCTTCACCCAGAGCCAGGAGAGATATGCCTGGATGTTTTTCATGAACATTTCCGCCGTACATTCGGTCGCGAGGACTTTTCCGGGATGCCCGTCCCTGACTTTTTCCAGAAGTCTCACGTAGGAGGCGTTCCACCAGGTTCCGCCGCCGGCGGGATGGTCGTGCGACGGATCCGAACAGAGCTGCGGCTTTGCGGCAGCGATCTGATCCAGGTAGACGCCGTCGAACCCGATGCGGTCAAAAATCTGATCCGTGATCCCTTTCACGGTGTCCTGCCAGAAGTCCGTCGAAGGACACATGACCGCCAGAACGACCGGCGAGCCGTCGGCTTCCTTAGAAGAATAGGATTCGGTGAAGACGTTTCCGTTTCTGTCTTTTGTCGCAAACGGCTTCGCTTTCTTCGAAAACTCCCAGTCTTCGGCACCGCGGTCGCGTGTGTCCCACAGGCGTCCGTTGATATACGGAATGACCCGGATGCCGGCGTCCTGCATCTTCTTAATTTCTGAACACACGTTCTCTTTCTCCGGGAAATAATGCGGATAATCGTTGTCGAACGGGATCTGATGCCAGAGATAAAGATGCACTGCCGTCCTGACACCGAGCTCCTTCGTCCCCTCGATGACGGCGTCGGCGAACTGCTCTTTATCCGCATGAACGACCCACCACGCGTCGATCTCCTCCAGCCAGTCGCTGTCCGCGCGTCCGTACCCGTCTGTTTCCGGGATCCAGGACGCGTTGCTTCTCATCCATTCCCGGTACAGAAGGACCGCGTCGTACCAGTCTCCGTCTCCCGATTGCCAGACGCAGACGCCGTTCAATTTCTGCCCGTTCTTCGGCCGGTCGGTGTGTTCCGCCGGAAGCGACGCCTTGATGCAGAGCGCGCTGTCCCCGACGTCCCTGATGAACGAAAACCGTTTGGAAGCCGGCGCGGGATCCTCGACGCCGTAATAGATCATCCGGCCTCTGGATTTGTCCCAGTAGGCCATGCACTGGAAAGAAACGCCGTAGGACGGGTATTCCTGCGTCGAGCCGTATCCGTGGCCGAACCGCTCGCTGTCCGCCTTCATCGCTTCGCCGCTTCCGTAGGGCGAGAGGAATCTCGCGCTTTCCGTAACGTCGAACCAGAGCGCGGGATAGTCGCAACAGAGGACCGCGTAGTTTTCATTTTCCGACCGCACGTCCGTCTCGTATTCGATCCTGTTCCTGGCCGCGTCTGCGCGCGCGGTCACATGCACGGAAATGCCCGGAACGGGCTCCCCGCTTCTCGCTTCTATCTCCAGCCTGTCCCCGGCTTCGGTGACCGAAACGTCCGGAAAATGCATGTCCGACCTGAGCTCCGTCTCCGTTCCATCCGGCAGCCGGACCGCGGTCACGGCAAAGAACGGACGCTCGGAAGAAAGGACGCGGAAAGGAACGGAACCGTTCGTCCCGCTTCCCCGGTCTTCTATGGAGGACAGGGCGATCCCCTGCCCGCTGACCGTCCAGCGGACGGAAAGCTGTCCGGCGGAAAGTTCAAAAATCTCACGCATCATCAAACACCTCTATTCTGCCGAAGCGAATTCCGAAAGAATGCCGAGCATGATCTCCACAGCCTTGTCCATGTCTTCCGCGACCGAATGCTCGTACGGTCCGTGGAAAGCGTAGGAACCAGTCCCGAGATTCGGACAGGGGAGACCGTTTGCCGTCATCGTCGCGCCGTCCGTTCCTCCGCGGATCGGATCCTGCACCGGCCGGAGACCGGCTTTTCTCGTTGCGGACAATGCTTTTTCCACAACGTCGAAGTTCTTGCGGATCGCGTCGGCCATGTTCCGGTATCCTTCGCGGATCACGACTTCAACCGTCCCTTCGCCGTACCTGCGGTTGATCTCGCCGGCGGCGGCAAGGACCTTTTCTTCCCGTTCGGAGAGTTTTCCGGCGTCATGGTCCCGAAGAATGTAGAACAGTTCTGCCTTCTCGACCGATCCGTGCATGCCGGTCAGGTGATAAAAGCCCTCGTATCCCTCCGTTTTGGAAGGGATCTCGTCTTCCGGAAGCAGGCGGTTGAACTCCTCCGCCACGAGGCAGGCGTTCACCATGATGTTTTTGGCCGACCCGGGATGCACGTTGTTGCCTTTGATCACGATTTTCGCAGACGCGGCGTTGAAGCATTCCCAGACGACCTCTCCGACTTCGGCACCGTCCATCGTATATGCGTAGTCCGCGTCCATGCGTTCGTAATCGAATGTTTCGGTCCCCCGGCCGACTTCCTCGTCAGGCGTGAATGCGATCCTGACCGGGCCGTGCGGAATGTCCCCTTTCAGAAGCCGTTCGCACATGCAGACGATCTCTGCGATCCCTGCCTTGTCGTCGGCGCCGAGCAGTGTGTCTCCGGACGCCGTGATGATCGTCTTTCCCTTCTTTTCGGCAAGATACGGAAAGTCCTTTACGCGTATGACACGGCCGCATTCCGGAAGATGGATGTCATTTCCGTCGTAGTTCGGCCAGACGATCGGCCGGACGTTCTCCCCGGAAAAGTCAGGCGCCGTGTCCATGTGCGCGACCCATCCGATCTTCGGACGGTCTTCCAGCCCCGCCGTAGCGGGGATCTTTCCGTAGACGTTGCAGGTTTCCGTGCGGACGACGTCGGAGACGCCGATTTCCCGGAGCGTTTCCGCAAGCAGGTCCGCAAGCGCGAACTCCCGCGAAGCGGAAGGGGAGGATTCGGAATTCTCGTCCGAAGTCGTATGGATTTCACAGTACCGGATCATTCGTTCGTAAGGTCTCATTCAATGCCTCCTGCCTTCGGCTTCATAAAAATGTAGTATTCTTTTTCGGACTCCCCGTTCTTGACGGTAAAGTCCATCCCGTTGTAAATGGCCTGGGGAAGGAATCCCGCTTTTTCCGCAAGCATGCGCAGTTTCTTTCTGGAATGGACATATTCCATTTGAACCTCCCGGCCGTAGCGGCAGCTCCCGTCCGGCTTCATGTCGTAGTACCGGTCGAGGATGAACCAGCAGTAGCGGTAGAAGGAGTCGACCTCGTTCCGCCAGTAAAGGATCTCGTCGTCGAACTCGTACACGAACGTGTTGTTGCCGTAGACCTCCCGCATCCGGTAAGACGTGTTCACATCGAACAGAAACAGCCCGCCCGGATCGAGATAGTTGTAAGCCAGACGGAAAATGTCGAGCAGTTCCTTGTCCTGGCGGATATAATTCAGACAGTCAAACGACGAATAGATGGTCTGAACCGTTCCGTACAGTTCGAACGAACGCATGTCCTGCTGCAGCAGAAGCGTGTTCTTTCCTTCGTTTGCTTCTCTGGCGAGATTCAGCATGTCCGGAGAACTGTCCAGACCGATCATGCTGTATCCCGCGTCCGCCATCATCGCGGTGATTTTTCCCGTACCGCATCCGAGGTCAAGAACATCCCTGACCTCCGTGCGGGAGTACTGACGGATCGCCTCCTGCAGAAAATCCGCGTACGGCCGGTACAGATCGCCGTTGATCCGGTCGTAGAGCGGAGCGATGACCGAATATCCGCTTTCCATGGTATCGTCCTCCTTGTCTCGTCAAAATGATCGTGATCGGCCGCCGGCCGGTTTCAGCGCAGAACGAAATACTCTTTGTACCAGACGAGGAACATGAAGACGCACCAGATCTGTCTCCAGTTGTCCCTGCGCCCCGAAATATGTTCGTCAAGCAGTTTCAGAAGCTCTTCTTTTTTGAAGAACCGTTCCGCATAATCGGACGCGAATGCATCCCGGACGACGCCTGCATATTTTTCTTCCCTGAGCCACGCGCGGATCGGGACCGGGAATCCGAGTTTCTTCTTTCCGGCCACCTGCTCCGGAACGTGGGCCGCGGCGGCCTTCCGCATGGCGAGTTTCGTGCCCTCCGGCGTCGCCTTGTACTTTCCGGGAATGCGGGAAGCGACCGCGAACACCTCTCTGTCGAGGAAGGGAACGCGCAGCTCCAGACTGTGTGCCATGCTCATCTTGTCTGCCTTCAGAAGAATGTCGCCGATCAGCCATGTGTGCAGATCGATGTACTGCATCTTCGTGACAGGATCCAGCCCTTCGAGTTTTTCTCTGAGCGGCTTTACGAGATCCGCGGGCGTCTTCTGGCCTTCGGGATAGCGCAGCAGCAGCCTTTTTTTGTAGGCTTCGCTCATCAGATTCGTATTGCCGATGTACCTCTCTTCGAGCGGCATGGAGCGTCGGATCAGGAAGTTCGCCCCTTTCACGGTCGGGTGCTTCCTCGCGAAATCTCCGAGTTTTTTCCGCAGACCGCGCGGCAGTTTATCGTACCACTGGACGGCGAACGGCTCCTGGTAGACATTGTATCCGCCGAAAAATTCGTCCGCGCCTTCGCCCGACAGGCAGACCTTCACGTATTTTGCCGCTTCCTGATTCAGGAAAAACAGCGCGGCGCCCGCCGCGTCCGCGAGCGGCTCGTCCATATGGTACTGAATGACGGGGATCGCCGCCCAGTATTCGTCCGGATTGATGTATTTCACATGCTCCTCGACGCCGAGCTGTTCCGCGAACGCCTTGGCGTATTCCGCCTCGTCGTACTGCTTGTTCTCATATCCGACGGTGAACGTCTTGTCCACGTCCGCGATGCTCGCGACGTAGCTGGAATCGACTCCGGACGACAGGAAAGACCCGACTTCGACGTCGCTGATCTTGTGCGCCCTGACGGAGTCCGCCATGATCCGGTCGATCTCGTTCACCCACTCGTCTTCCGTTTTTTTCGCGTCGAAGCAGAATTCCGGCTCGAAATACCGTTCCATGGTCAGATTTCCGTCCTTCCAGACGAGAAAATGGGACGGCATCAGCTTGCGCACGTTCCGGAAGAACGTTTCCTCTCCCGGAGAATACTGGCAGGAGAGATACAGCGGAAGCTGCGGCTCATTGAATGCCTTTTTGAAATCCGGATGGTGCAGAAACGCCTTGATCTCGCTGGAAAACATGAACAGTCCGCCGTCCGAATAATAGTACAGGGGCTTGATCCCGAAATAGTCCCGCGCGGCAAAGAGAGTTTTCTCATTTCTGTCCCACAGAGCGTATGCGAACATTCCACGCAGCCTTTTGACGAATTCGCGTCCGTATTCCTCGTACCCGTGGATCAGCACTTCCCCGTCGGAATTCGTCGCGAAAACGTGTCCCCGCGACAGAAGATCCTTGCGCAGTTCTCTGTAGTTGTAGATTTCTCCGTTGAAAATCAGAACGAGGTTCCCGTCTTCGCTGTAGAGCGGCTGCGCGCCGCCCTCGAGGTCGATGATGGCCAGCCGGCGGTGTCCGAGCGCAATGTCCCCGTCGCAATAGTATCCTTCGCCGTCCGGCCCTCTGTGCCGGATGGCGTCCGCCATGTCCTTTATGACTTGTTTCTTGTCTTCACGATGTCCCGTGAATCCGACGATTCCGCACATATCTGCATGTCCTTTCTGTTACCGGATCCCTTTTGATCAGGCTTTCGCCTCGAACCAGCTGCGCCCGGACGTCGCCTCGGCGACCAGCGGGACGGACAGCCGCATCGCGCCTGTCATCTCTTCTTCCAGGATCCTTTTTGCGGCTTCTTCCTCTTCCGCCGGCGCCTCGACGATCAGTTCGTCGTGGATCTGGAGGATCAGTCGCGCGCGAAGTCCTTCGCGGCGGAGCCGGCCGTCCACCAGGATCATGGCCTTCTTGATGAGGTCCGCGGCCGTTCCCTGGATCGGCGTATTCATGGCGACGCGCTCTCCGAACGCGCGCTTGATCCTGTTCTTTTCCCTCATTTCGGGGATGACCCTTCTTCGTCCGAACAGCGTTTCCACGTATCCGTTCTCGGCGGCGAACGTCTTGCAGCTTTCCATGTATTCCGAGATCAGCGGATACTGGGCGAAGTAGGAGGCTATGTATTCTTTCGCGCGTCCGACCGGAATGCCCAGATCCTGCGAGAGAGAGTATTCTCCCATACCGTAAATGATTCCGAAATTGATCGTCTTTGCGAATTTCCGGTTTTCCTTCGTTACGTGTTCCGGGGGAACGTGAAACACCTGCGCCGCGGTCGCCGTGTGGATGTCTTTCCCGGACCGGAAGGCCTCGATCAGATTCGGGTCTCCCGAAATGTGCGCGAGCAGTCTCAGCTCGATCTGGGAATAGTCGGCGTCGACGAGCACCCACCCGTCCTCGGCGGTGAAAAATTTACGGAGTTCCCTGCCCTTTTCCGTCCGCACCGGGATGTTCTGAAGATTCGGTTCGGCGGACGAAAGCCTGCCGGTCATCGTCATGGTCTGCTTGAACGTCGTGTGGATCCGGCCGTCTCCGGAAATGACCTTCAGCATCCCGTCGCAGTAGGTGGATTTCAGTTTCGCCGCCTTGCGGTAATCGAGGATACGCAACACGAGCGGATCGTGATGCGACAGTTTTTCCAGCGTTTCGGCGTCGGTCGAATACCCGGACTTCGTCTTTTTGTAATGCGGCAGATTCCGTTCTTCGAACAGGACCGTTCCGAGCTGCTTCGGCGAGTTGATATTGAAGGGATGGCCGGCCATGCGGTAGATCTCCTCCTCGCAGAGACGCATCTCCTCCTCAAGCGAGCGCCCGAACGCGCGGAGGCCCTCGGCGTCGACGCGGAAACCGGTCCTCTCCATATCCGCAAGGACGAAGGCGAGCGGAAGTTCGATCTCCTCGTAAAGCTTCTCGAGCCGTTCCGGGTCCCTGCCGCCCTCGTCGGAACGCATCCCGGCCTTCAGAACGTCATACATCGCCCTGAACTTTCCCGCATCCGGCGTGTCTTTCACCGTTTTCGAAAAGCACCTGAAATAGGTCCCGGCAAACGTGATCCCGTTGTCTTCGGGGGAAAGAAGATACGACATCAGGGACAGGTCGTCCGCCTTCCCGTTCAGATCCGCCTCAATGCCGTGATCCCAAAGCATATGCAGAAGTTCCTTGACGGACCATGTGAGGATCCTTTTCTCCCCGGCCCATCCGTTTGCCCAGTCCCAGCGGGCGGCTTCCTGCCAGTCCAGAAAAACGCTTCCGTCCGACCCGGAAACAAATACGCCCCGCGCGTCCGCATATACGGATACGCCCGGTTCGGCGAGGGCGGACGCCTCTCCGGGCTGATAGACCGTTTCGGAGGTTTCCTCCACCGGAGCGGACACGGCGCATTCGTCGAGCTGCTCGAGGAATTTCCGGAATTCCAATTCGGTATACAGTTCATGAAGCTTCGGGATGTCCGGGCCGGTATATGCATAGTTTTCAGGGTCTTCCGGGATCGGAACGGTCCTGCAGATCTCCGCGAGGAACCTGGACTGGTACGCGGATTCCTTCCCGGCTTCCAGCTTGTCCTTCAGCGATCCCTTCAGGTCGCCGATGTGCTCGTAGACTCCGTCGAGCGTGCCGTAATCGGCGATCAGCTTCAGGGCGCCTTTTTCTCCGATGCCGGGCACGCCGGGGATGTTATCGGAAGAATCCCCCATGATCGACTTGACCTCGATCAGCTGTATCGGAGAAACGCCGTACTGCTCGCGGATCTGCGCAACGCCCATGATCCTGGTTTCGTTGGTCGCCGCAAGATGCACGGTCACGCGGTCGTCGATCAGCTGATAGCTGTCCCGGTCGCCGGTCACCAGGATGCAGTCGATCTGACTGCCGGAAAGAATCCTCGATACGGTTCCGAGAATGTCGTCCGCCTCGTATCCTTCTTTTTCGACGACGCGCAGGCCGAGCGCTTCCGCCAGACGCTTCGCGTAAGGCATCTGCTTTGCGAGGTCTTCGGGCATGCCGTGCCTTGTCGCTTTGTAATAGTCATACGCCTTGTGACGGAAGGTCGGCGCCTTCAGATCGAACGCCATGACGGCATACCCCGGCGTTCCCGCCTCGTCCATCGCCTTTCTGACGATATTGACGAAACCGAAAAGAGCGTTCGTGGGAAGACCGTCCCGGTTGGAAAGCGGACGGACTCCGTAAAACGCCCTGTTCAATATGCTGTTCCCGTCAAAAACGATTCCGACGGGGCTGTTTTTTTGCCTTGATGCCGTCTGCGCCATAAGCCGCCTCCCGAAGCGGACGGGACGATCCCGCCAAACGCGGCGGATCGTCGTTTTCCGCTATAGTTCTTAATGCTTTATTATACCTTATTCTGTACGAACCGTCAATCCCTTCCCGCTTTTTTTCCTTCCCAAAAAACGGTTTTGCGGAGATGTCTATTGACCTTTACGGATGTTTGTGGTAGTCTTCTTTCGAAAAAGAAAACGACTGCCGGCCCGTGACGGCAAAGGGAGGCCTGCCATGTCCATCCGAAAAGCGATTTCCATCCTCTCCGCCCTG
>CACZRJ010000147.1 GCA_902783535.1 uncultured Ruminococcus sp.
CTCCCTTGAACTGGCAGAACTTCAGGACGGCTTTCCAGGTTGTTCCGATCGGGATTCTGAGAACGCAAGGCTTTCCGAATCCGGACCCGGAAACGGACAGGATATGCTCGGTATGGGCAAAGCCGGTCGCCAGGCCGGCGTACAGAGCCGCGGACGATTGTCCGCTGATGATGAAAATATCTTCGGCTTTTTTCCCGAACGGGATATTGTAGATGGCGGAAAGGAGCGAAGCGTCGCATACGGGATACCTGGCCGCGACTTCCGCAATTGAGAAGACCGGGTCGTCTTTGACAAGAGAAGACAGTTTCTTCTTCAGCCCTTTTCTGGAAACGTCCGTGATCAGGACGATTTTCGAGGCGCCGAGAAAACTGCAGAGAATCTTCGCTCCGTTTAAGACGGATTCCGCGGAATCCATAGCGAAAGAATAATTCGTAAAGGATGCGGAAACAGCGTCGGTCAGATCTACGAGAATCCTTCGTACGGAACCGTTTTTCCCGGAAACGGACCTCCACAGATAATCGTTTCTGCGTGTGTCATGAACACCCAGAGTTCGGATCGCGGCGACCATTTCTTCGGGAGAAATGTCCCCGATCGGTCTGGTTTCCGGCGCTCTGACGGGAATCGCCATCCGCTGCGTATTGTCGGTCAATCCGGCATAGATTTGCCCGTGCAGAGAGAAAAGACCGTCGAAGGATCCGGAAACGGTCGCGTAAACGGGAGAACCGTCTTCGAGGACCGCGATTTCGGATCCGATGCGGACAGGTTCTGACAATTCGACGGACAGGCGGTACCCTCCGTCGGAAGGAAGGCCGAGATAGACACGTCCGGCATCAGGAAGTGTATAGCGGTGTTTCCATGCGTCTGTTCTGGGCGGAAAAAACACGCCCCCGGGCAATTGCAAAACCATAATGACGCACACCTCTCATTACCATAAATAATCTCACAATATATTATATTCAAAAAGCCGCCGTACGCAATAGAAAGACGAAAAAAACATTCCCAATCAAAAACTTTTCCGTGGTGTATTGAAAAAGAACGGAAAATCATCTATAATTGCCGGTGTTGAGAAGCTTGCCGGCGGAAGAAGATCTTCGGCAAGCCGGAAAGGGGAGTCCAGATGGACGAACTGGAATATCGGAATCAGGCGAAAATCTTTATTCTTTACATTATGAACAGCATACAGGAGCCGCAGGAATTCACGACCATCAACGACATGGTGCTCCAGGACGGGCTGGTCAATTATTTTGATTTTGCGACCGCGTTCAACGACCTTCTTGAGAAGAAACAGATCGAGGAGCTTCCGGGAGAGGACGGTAAGGAACCGAGCTACCGCGTCACGGCGGAGGGAAAGTCCATTCTGGAGAGCTACGAGACGGATCTTTCCGCGGAGGTTCGCGACAGGGCGCTCAGACACGCGCTTCGCATTTTCATGTTCAAGCGGAACGGCGTCCGCCAGAAAAGCGAGATCGAAGACGTTCCCGGCGGGTGCATGCTTCACTGTGAGATTACCGATCAGACAAGAACGCTGTTCAAATCGTCGGTTTTTGTCAACGACCCGGACTACGCGAAAAGGCTGAAGGAAAACTTTGACGATCATGCCGACGTCATATACAAGGGAACGATGTCGCTGCTTTCAGGAGACGTGAATTACATTTTCGATGAATGAGCTTGTGAGAATGGCGGAAATCATCCGCCTGCTGGAAAAAATATATCCGGACGGGGAATGCATGCTGGAATCCGGCGGAGACCCGTTCCGTCTGCTTGTCATGGCCATTTTGTCGGCGCAGTGCACGGATGCGCGTGTAAACGCGGTTTCCGAAGAATTGTTCAAAAGGTTTCCGGATCCCGCGTCTTTTGCGGACGCCCGCAGGGAAGACATTGAGGAGCTGATCCGGTCGTGCGGTCTGTTCCGGACGAAAGCGGAAAATCTCCGGAAGTGCGCGAAAATGATCGTTGAAGAATACGGCGGAAAGGTCCCGTCATCCATGGAAGATCTGCTGAAACTTCCGGGCGTCGGGAGAAAGGTCGCCAACCTCATACGCGGAGACGTCTTCGGGCTTGGAGGGATCGTCGCGGATACGCACTGCATCCGCATTTCCGGAAGACTCGGCTTCTCGGACGGAAAGGATCCTCTTAAGACAGAGCGCGATCTGGATCCGCTTGTTCCGAAGGAGAAGCAGAGCGCCTTCTGTCATCGTCTGGTACTGTTCGGCAGAGATGTCTGCTCCGCAAGAAATCCGAAATGCGCCGCATGTGCTCTGATACGGTTGTGCAGGCATCCGTCGCCGGATGCGGAGAGCGAAAGATGAGTTTGAATTTGAATATACCGTCCCTGCAAACGCTTTTGTCCTCCGTCCGCAGAGCGGTGGACGACTACGATATGATCGCCGAAGGCGACAGGATCGCCGTCGGTGTTTCCGGCGGAAAAGACAGCCTTGCATTGCTTTGTGTCCTTTCCGCATTGAAAAAGTTCTACCCGATCCGGTTCGAGATCGTCCCGGTCCACCTTCGGATGGGGTTTCCCGGAGAAGATTCAGAACCAATCCTGGAGCTTTGCGAAGAATTGGGCCTGAAGCTCGTGGAGGTCCCGACCGACATTTACGAGGTCGTGTTCGGGATCCGGCAGGAAAAAAGTCCCTGTTCCCTTTGCGCGAATCTCCGGAGAGGAATTCTCTACAGCACCGCAAAAGCCGCGGGATGCAGAAAGATCGCGCTCGGCCACCATTTCGATGACGCGGTGGAAACGCTGATGATGAATCTGTTCGTCGAGGGCAGATTCGGCTGTTTCGCACCGGTCACATATCTCAGCCGCATGGAAGTGACGATGATCCGCCCCATGCTGTATGTAAAGGAATCGGATATCCGCAGATATATTCGCTTGGCCGGCATCCGTCCGGTGCCGAAGCTCTGCCCTTCCGATGGATTTACGAAGCGGGAGGAAACGAAGCAGGCGCTCGCGGAGCTCGAACGGAAGGACCCGGGCGTCAAAAAACGCCTGTTCGGTGCATTGGAGAGGTCCGGCGTCGACGGATACGCGGTCCATCCGCGCGGAAGAAAAAAATACACGGAAGAGAATAAGGAGCAGACATGATCACGACAAAGCAGCGCGCATATCTCCGCGGCCTGGCGGCCGCGCTCGACCCGGTGACGCAGATCGGGAAAAACGGCATCACGGAAACGGTCGTCAAAACGCTTTCGGATGCGCTCGAAGCGCATGAACTGATCAAGGTCACCGTGCTGGAGACCTGCCCGACAAGCGCCAGAGAAACGATGGATCTCCTGAGCGGGCCGCTGCACGCGGAACAGGTCCAGGTGATCGGAAGGAAAATCGCCCTTTACCGCAGGCAGTCGGACCCCGAAAAGCGCAGGATCGTTTTGCCGAAAGCATAACGCAAAGTCAAAGGAACATGATTGGAGGATTTGAAAATGGCGAGAAGCGCAAAAGAGACGAGACAGTACAGCGCCCCTTTGGAGTACTTCTCCGGGAAGTTGAGAGCCGTTGAAAGCGCGGGGCTGAACGTTTCGCTGAAATCCGAGAACCCGACCGAATCCGGCGTCTGGTTCCGGATCCATCACGGGATGACCGCAGCCTCGTACGGAGAACGGATCACGGTCACCCTGACGCGTCTCCCGAACGGAGGGACCGGCGCGGAGATTGAATCGGAATGCGTCATGCCGACACAGATGTTTGACGCCGGGAAAAACAAATCAAACGTGAACGTGATATTCGGCTATCTTGAAAAGGACATGCCGGCATCGTTCCCTGCGGGCGGCGCATTCGCCCCTTCTCGGCAGATGCCGCCTCCTCAGCAGACGCCGCCTCCTCAGCAGACGCCCCCGGCCGGGACGGCGAAGCCGCAGCCGAAGTTCTGCATTCAATGTGGAAAACCGCTTCAGCCCGGTGCTAAATTCTGCATCGGCTGCGGGCGCAGAATATCCGGCTGACATCATGCAAAAAATGGGAAAGGAGCAGCTGCACGGCCGCTCCTTTTTGTGCGCATTTGGAAAAGTATTATCATGTGTAGGACGATGACGCGCCGCTTCCGGAGGTCAGGGACTGTCTTTTTTCTCCGATGAGAACGGGCAGATCGATATATTTCCCGTCACGGAAAATATGAAGGGTCACCGTGCTTCCGATTTTACAGTTCGCGATGATTTCAGCGAGGGACGCACGCCCGGTCACCTGACTGTCATTGACCGCGGTGATGATGTCTCCCTGAAGGACGCCGGCCTTGTCGGCAGTTCCGTCGCGCGCGACCATTTCCACGTATGCGCCCTGCGGATAACCGTAATAACGGACCGCGGTATTGCTGACGCTTTGCGTGGAAACGCCGATGTAGGGCTGCAGAACATATCCGTCTTTGATGATCTGACGTACCATCTCTATCACCGAATCGATCGGGATGGCAAAGCCGATATTGTCGATGGAGGCGGAACCTCCGACCGATCCGCTGTATTTGGCGTTCGTGATGCCGATGACTTCGCCGTACATGTTGAACAGCGCGCCGCCGGAATTGCCCGAGTTGATCGCGCAGTCCGTCTGGATCAGCTTCATCACGGTTCCGGAGGACGTCGTGACGGAGCGGTTCTGCGCGCTGATGACGCCGGAGGTCAGGGAAAATGTCAGCTCTCCGAGCGGGTTGCCGATGGCTGCGACGAGGTCGCCCACGACCATATCGGAAGAATGCCCGATCGTGACGGGATCGATCCCGGTCGCGTCGACTTTCAGCACCGCGATGTCGTTGCTTTCGCTGTATCCGACCAGCTCCGCGGTATAGGAAACATCGTCGTATGTCGTGACTTTGATGGAACTGGCGCCTTCGATCACGTGATAGTTCGTGAGAACGTATCCGTCATCCGTCAGGAAGAAGCCGGAGCCGGAGGCGGCGGACGTCGTCTTGTATCCGAAGAAATTGGTCGTGATCGACGTCGTGATGCCGACGGTCGAGGACACGTTTTCGGCATAGACCTGCGCATAGGACTTTTCCTGTCTTCCGGAAGAGGCTTCTGCCACGTCCAGTTTTGACTCCGCCTTTGAGACCTCCGCGACGGAGGACTTCTCCGAAGGTGAGGAAATGACGGAGGATTCCGCCGGCACAGAAACGGCGGCCGGCTCAGATATCGTATTTGCGGACCAGGAAGGGATATTTCTGATCAGATAATATGCCGCCACGCCGCATGCGGCGAGCAGGACCAGGATGAAAACGAGGACCAGTACGGCGATGAGAACGCCGAGGGCGATATGCTTCTTTCCGTTTCCGCTTCCGGAAGTGTTATGCGGATCCGGCTGATTTTGCATTTGGTAGTTCACGGAAAAGACCTCCTTGAAAGACAATGATCGAATCGTGCCGGAGACCGGCAGGATCTTTTTTCTGTCCATATCATATCTCTTAAAACTGAAAGATTCCTGAAAAATCTTTTAAAAATATGTAAAAACGGACGAAAAAGCCGGAAGCTGTCTGCTTCCGGCGAAGGGTCAAAAGGCGACGACTTCGGAAGGGGACGCGACGCATACGCGGTCGGGCCGGTCCAGACGCGCAAGGGCGGTGTCCCGCGCGATTTCGGGCGTATTGTTGTGCTCGGACAGGTGCGCGAGCATGATCTTTTCCGTTCCGTGGCTGACGAGATGGGGAAGAAGCCCGGCGCAGTCGGGATTTGACAAATGACCGTTGGGCCCGGCGATCCTCCGCTTCAGAGGGGGCGGATACGGACCGTTTTCCAGAAGGTCCGGATCGTAATTGGATTCGATGACGACCCGGCGGCAGCCGGACATCGCGCGGACAACCTGCTCGGACAGGTGGCCGATGTCCGTGAAATATGCGAACTCTTCGGAACCGAACGAAATGCGGAATCCGACCGAGCCGATCGCGTCGTGCGGCGTTTTGACGGGATAGATCCTCGTGTCGTCGAGAATGATGACGTCCCCCGGGTCTCCGGAAATCAGGAAGGGATAAGCGCACGGAGAAGACCGGGACAGATCCGGAAAGCAGGGCGAGGGGGCATAGACGGGCACGCGCATGGAATGGTAAAGGACATCGAGCCCTGCCGTGTGGTCGCTGTGTTCGTGCGTCAGAAGAATACAGCGAACCGAAGAAATATCGTATCCGACCGAGCGAACCGCGGAGCAGATCCGCTTTGCCGACAGTCCGGCGTCGATCAGAAACAGGTCGTTTCCGTTCCGGATCAGGCAGCTGTTCCCTTTTGAGGAGGAACCGATCATGTAGATTTCCGCTGACATTTATGCCTCGTGCACTCCTTCCGGATCGATGGTCGCGGCTCCGAACTGGCGGATGTGAAGAAGCATGCAGGCGCCCTCGCCGAAAGCCGCGTCGATCGCGGAGCGGTATGTTTCCGCTTCGTCAGACGGCACGTATGCCTGAATGGTTCCCGCGAACCCGCCGCCGTGCACGCGGCATACGGCGCCGGACAGGTCGGACAGAGCGAGCGCGAGGGACAGGCCCTGCTCGCCCGGGAACTTCGGAGAGTATACGTTCTGCAGGTACATGAACGACGAACGGCCGGACTCGGACACGAGTTTCAGAAATTCCGCAGTGTTGCCGTTCTCCAGCGCTTCCGTCTGTTTTTTCACCCGCTTGTTTTCTTCAAAGAAGTGAAGCGCGCGCAGGACGGCTCTGTCGCCGGCGACTTCCCGGATGTATCCGATCCGCTTGATGAACTCGCTCTCATCGCATTCACGAAGGACTTTTTTTCCCATCAGCGCCGCACAGTCGCGCATTTCCTTCGGGACCGCCGCATAGTCGTCGGTCAGGTCGGAATGGCTGCCGCCGGTGTTTACGATGAAGAAAGCGTAACCGGCGCTTTCAGGATCCCAGTGGATCTTACGCGTTTCCGGCGCGTCGGAGTTTTTGAAGTCGATGAACAGGAATCCGCCGATCGCGCATGCGGCCTGATCCATCAGCCCGCACGGCTTTCCGAAATAAACATTCTCGGCATACTGGCCCGCTTTCGCGAGTTCCATGGGTGGAATCGACCCGTCGTTGTAGAATTTTGAAAGAATCAGCCCCGCCATGATCTCAAACGCGGCGGAGGAAGAAAGACCCGACCCGGACAGCACGCGGCTCGTCGTGCACGCGCGGAATCCTCCGTAACGGAAGCCTTTCTTTTGGAAAGCCTCGCAGATTCCCGAGAGAATGGCGGAAGAAGAGCCTTTTCTGACCTCATCCGGGTTCAGATGAGAGATGTCGACGACATCTTCAGGATAGCGGGCGGATTTCACGCGGATCGTTTTGTCTTCTGTTTTCGCGGCGATCGCTATGATGTCCAGGTCAACGGACGCGGCCAGAACGGTTCCCCTGTTGTGATCCGTGTGATTTCCGGAAATTTCCGTTCTTCCGGGAACGGAGAAGACAACCGTCTCCATGTCTCCGTACAGGTTCAGAAATTCGTCGATCAGGCGCAGATAGCGCGCGGACTGCCCTTCCGGGTCCGGGTACAGCTTTGACAGCGTGCCGTCCATTTCTCCCGATGCAAATACTTTCTTCCATTCAGATGTGAGCATTTTATTCTCCCTGTGCTTTCTTTCGATTTGTGTTGTTGTTCCGAGGATTATATCCCGCCGTCCACGTCGACGACGGCCCCGTTGATATAGGACGCGCCGTCTCCGGCGAGAAACAGGAGCGCGGCGGCGACCTCTTCCGGATCTCCGAACCGGTCCAGGGGGATCTCCTCCATGAGCGATTGCTCCTCCTCGACCGTCAGCCTGTCGTTCATCGGCGTCCGGATGATCCCGGGGCAGACGCAGTTCACGCGGATGCCGGCCGGTCCGACTTCCTTGGCCAGCGCTTTCGTCAGTCCGATGAGCCCCGCTTTCGCGGCGGAATAGTCCGCTTCGCAGCTGCCTCCGGTCTTCGCGAAATAGGAAGAAACGTTCAGGATGCATCCGCGCTTCCGCGGGAGCATGTGCTTCAGCATCGCGCGCGACAAACGGACAGGCGCAAGCAGATTTGTGTCGTAAATCTCTTTTTCCTGCTCGGGCGTCACAAGGTCGAAAAGGGAAAAGAGAGAGACCGCGGCATTGTTGATCAGGACATCTGTTTCCGGAAAGGCTTCCGCCAGGGCAAGCACTTCCTCTGAGATGCTCAGGTCTGCCCGGAACAGTTCCGAATTCGGCAGTTCGGTGCGGAGCGCCTCCGCGGCAGCCTTGTTATGACAGTAATGAAGGACGACGCGATAGCCTTCTCTGTGAAACGCTCTTGCGGTCGCAGATCCGATGCCGCCGGACGCTCCTGTGATCAGTACGGTTCTCATGGCGGTCATCGTCCCCCTTCGATCAGTGACTGCAGATCCGCTTTCGTGTATCTGTATATTCTGTCGCAGAACTGGCAGTGTACGGTGAATTCTTTCTCCGGAGCCCGGATCATATCCGTCAGTTCCTTTTTCCCCATCGCAAGAAGAGCGCGGTCCGTCCTTTCTCTGGAGCAGGGGCAGACGTAGCCGCAGTCGATCTCGTCGAACGTGTCATATTCGATTCCGCTCAAAAAGGATTGAAGCAGAGCCGGATGGCCGTTCTCGTCCAGGATCGAAGTGACGGATGGCGAAGACGACGCGTTTTTCTCCAGACGTTCCGCGACAGCGTCATCCGCGAAAGGAAGCAGCTGGATCAGAACGCCTCCGGCGGCTTTGCATGTGTAATCGGTGTCGATCAGAACGCCGAGGGCGCATACGGTCGGCGTCTGTTCGCTCGTGGCGTAGTAATAGGCGATGTCTTCGGCGATCTCTCCGGAAACGATGGGACAGATCCCGCTGTAGGGTTCGTCGCCGCCGGAGTCGCGGAGAATGTTCAAAAATCCCTTGCCGACGCATCTGGAAACGTCCAGCTTTCCGTCGGAGGGCCGCAGGGGACAGTCAAACGACGGGTGCTCGATGAAGCCGCGCACGTTGCCCTTGTAGTCGGAGGACGCGAGAATGGTCCCGCCGCCGCCGTCGCCCTTGAACCTGACGGTCAGAAGGTCCTCCTCTTCTCCCAGGAGGCTGCCCATCAGAGAGGCGGCGATCAGCGTCCGCCCGAGCGCGGCCGCGGCAGTGGGCGTCGGATGGTGGATCTCGATCGCTCTGTTGACAATGTCTTTCGCGTCGATGGACAACGCCCGCGCGGAACCGTCTCTGGTCATTGCCCGAATGATTTTCGCCACTGGATCACACCTCCCCGGGTTCTTTTGAAATCGGTCCGTCCGAGACCGCCCCGACCGTTCCTTTCGACAAGCGGACGCTGAAAGGCGTTCCTTTCGGAAGTTCGCCCGGAGAACGGATGACGGTTCCGTCGGCTCTGACGGCCAGTGCGAAGCCGCGGCTCAGCACGGACAGCGGATTCAGCGAATAAAGCTTTTCCCTTTGGATCGAAAGCATTCGGTCCTTCCGGTCGATGGTTCGGGAAACGGACGCGTTTATTTTTTCCGAAAGCAGGCTTACATGCTGGCTTTGCTGAGACAGCTGCCTGCCGGGATCCGTCAGTGAAAAACGCACCCGCAGCGCGGACAGTTCGCCCGCTTTTTTCTGAATCGTTCCCGCCAGGGCGGAGAAAAGGTCGGACCGCATCGTCTCAAGGCGCTGCTTCTGCAAAGCGAGCAGGTGTTCCGGGTCGGAAAGAAGCAGACGCGTCGACGCCGAATTGAGCCGGTCGGAAAGAGATCTGACGCGCATCGATGCCACGGATAGCAGTCTCGATTCAAGCATGTCCAGACGCTGCTGGCGTTCGTGGATGAGATACTGAGGGTCGGAGATGGACGGCCTTGAGGCCAG
>CACZRJ010000148.1 GCA_902783535.1 uncultured Ruminococcus sp.
CCGGCGGGTCGAAGATCCTTTTTCAATTCGTCCAGGTGGGACTCCATCGTCAATGCCATGCCGAGCCTGTTTTTGCGCGGAAACATTTTCCGGTAGTGCGCCGGGCAGAATCCTTTTTTATTTGTGATCAGCCGGACGTCCGGCTCCATCATCGACGCGCCCAGGATCAGGTCCAGTTCTGTTTCCTCCAGCTTGGCAAAAATACTGCAGAACGGACAGGTCCCGTCTTTTTTGTCGAATCCGTCGTTGATTTCGAAAGCGTAAATGTGTTCTTTCACTGGTCGTACATCCCCAAATACACGCAATATTCGTCAAGGCACATGCCGAGGTCGTGCATTTCGGTCGCTGCTTCCCGGCCGACGAATCGGAAGTGCCACGGTTCGTAAATGATTTTGGTGATCTCTTCCTTGTCTTCCGGATACCGGAGGATGAATCCGAATCTCCAGCAGTTTTCCGCCAGCCATTTCGCCTCCGGCTTCTTTGCAAAGGACTGCTGCGCGGAGGAAAGATTGTGCATGTCGCAGCAAAGACCGCTCTGATGTTCGCTTGTGCCCGGCTTGGTCGAAAAGGTCAGAACGTATTTTTCACAATCCGCCCTGGTTTTGAATTTCGACATGTTCTGTTCGACATAATGATTGAACAGATAGTCCTGATAACTGTATGAACGGTACGCGCTGGTAACGGTGACGTTCGTGACGCCGTTCAGCGCGCCTTCCGCCATGAACGCTTCCAGCGCTTTCTCGGCATAAAGCCGCAACTGCTGCATTTTTCTTCCGTCTTTGCGCGTATACGCGCAGTCGACGAGGTCTTCCGGAACGTAATCTGAACCGAGCGTGTGTGCGGGGTTCACAAGAAAGACATATTCCATCGGATCTTCGGGATTGACGTATTGCTCGTAAGGATTCATGTCGATCTGATACCGCAGCCCGATGCTTTCCTCGAACCTCATCGCGGAAGCAGGCTGCCCCTCGATCAGTACGGGCAGATCGGAATGGCTTTCTTCCGGCAGCGAGATCTCTCCGGCCTGGGAAGACGGCGAAGCGGATTCGTGATCCGAAGTTTGCCCGTCCGATGCACCGGAAGAAGATTCACCGGCTTCGGAAATAACGGGATCGGATGCGGCGCTGCCGTTCGGGAAAGACACGTCGGCAGGCGTTCCGGAATCGGAATGACAGCCTGAGATGGTCAAAGCGAGAATGCATGCAACGATCCCCAACGCGAGGATCGTCAGCGCGACGGCGATGTAAATGGATGTTCCGCCTGTGCGGCGGGATTGCTGCTTACCTGGCATAGGGCGCCTCCGCAACGGAATCGCAAAGATTTTGATAGGCTTCGGCAATGTTCTGACTGCCGAAAACGGACGACCCGGCGACAAGATCTTCAGCACCCGCTTCTGCGCAGAGTTTCGCGGTGTCGACGTTGATCCCGCCGTCGACCTGGATCTCGTATCCGTAAGAGAACAGGTCCTTGAATGCCGCGAGCCTGCGGATCTTATCCAGCATGTCGTGCATGAACGACTGCCCGCCGAATCCGGGTTCCACCGTCATTACGAGTACGCGGTCGCAAAGCGGAAGAAGCGGCTCGATCGTTCCCAGTGTTGTGCCCGGCTTCAGAGAGATGGCTGCCTGCATGCCGAGCGACCGGATGCTTCGCAAAACGGACGCGGGGTTCCCCGTGGCCTCCACGTGAATGGTCAGCGCGTCGGCGCCGGCTTCAGCAAACTGGTGAAGATAGCGTTCCGGGCGCTCGATCATCAGATGAGCGTCAAAAAAGAAATCGCTGGCTTTCCGCAAGGATTTGATCACGGGAATGCCGAAAGAAATGTTCGGGACGAACAGGCCGTCCATCACGTCGAGATGGAGGCGGGACGCGCCTGCACTCCGTAATTCGGAAAGCTGCTCTCCCACGCGCAAAAAGTCCGCCGAGAGGAGAGAAGGAGAAATCGTAACGGGTTTCAATGGTGCCCTCCTTGTGAAATACCGCGCTGCCGGTGAAACGCCGCATATATTATATAATATATTAGGAAGAAAACTTCGCGGCGGCTCAATCATCGTGCTCGGCTTCTTCCGCTATTATACCCTCTCCGTCCTCAACTGTCAATACAGGAAGGCATTCGGAATCCGTCTGATTTCGAGATAACGGTACAAAATCCGCGAATGTTTTGTAATAAACGCATGTTCATAAAAATTTTTGCAAAATATGAAAAAAAGTTCTTGACAAAGG
>CACZRJ010000149.1 GCA_902783535.1 uncultured Ruminococcus sp.
CTCTCAAGAAATTGCAGCATGGGCAAAGTCTGTAACATTTTCCAATTGACTGTACCAAGTCCGTTTTCGATACCCGCACCATGTCGAGTATTCACAGCGAGAGTCTTCGCTTTGAATACTCGTTTTTTTCGAAAATTCGATGTTTTTGCAACAATCTTGCAATTTATCTTGTTTTTTTGAGATAATATGATATACTGTCAAATGACAGAATAATTTCAAAGAAAGGAACTCCTACTCCATGAAAAAGATTCTCGTTTTTCTGCTTTCTGCCGTACTGCTGGTCCCGTGCATCGCGCTGGCCGTTTCGGCGGGAACGTTCGAAACGGATGTTGCCGGCACGCAGTACGAAGTGCTGACGACGCCTGAAATCACATTCAGCTACCACGCCACTGCTGCAATGGAAGAACTGAAACCCGGTTCTGCCGTTACGCTCGTCCCCCGCGGAGGATGCACCATCGAAGCGCTGGCCGACGGAGATCTCGTTTCCAATGCGTCCGGGTTCTCCGACAAGGGCATCATCACGGTTGAAAACTCCGTCGTTCGGATCGTCGGACAGAATGCCGGCGGTGTGTGCGAAATGGCTGATGAGGACATTCCCACGTTTTCCTTCAGCATGGATTTCGGCGAAGAAGTGACGTTCGATACAGCATATATGGCGCTGTATCACGAAATCGCAGCCTGCATCGCGATCCCCGGTGAAAAGAAGGTCATTGTGGAGACGTCCAAGGACGGCACCACCTATGTCCCTGTTGACAGCGGCGTTTATTACTTCAACTCCACCGTCGGCGATTACGACGGACCGGGCGACCAGGGCGTTGACGAATGCCCCGTCTATCTTGGCAAGAAAGTCACCTCCCGATATGTCCGCTTCACCTATACGTTCATGAAAGTCATGGAAGGCGGATACTGGCGCTGGTATACGAATGTTCACGACTGGACGGGCTTTACCGAGATCGGCGTCGCGAATTACAAATCCGGCAAAAAACCGGTCGTGTTCTCGGAGAACGACGTGGCGGATCCGACCGAAGTCAAAGGCTCCTGGATCGGCGACGACGGAGACAGTGTGACCATTTACGATTTCACCGCGAAAAATGTGGACATCATGACATTTGATTCCGCGGAGTACCAGGAAAAAGGTCTGGATGCCGAACTGAAAGCGCACGAAGTCGGGCTGAAATATATCGTGACCGGACATACGCTGAGCATTACCTACAGCCGCAAAAAGACCGAGGACATCTATTCCGAGATCGATGAAGACGGCAACCTGATCCTCGGAGAAGGCAAAAAAGCCGTCGCGTATTCCAAATACGAAGAGCCGGAAGCCGCCGATATCCGCGGTGACTGGATGTATGAAACGGAACTCGAAGGAAAGAAAGTGCTTGTCGCCGCGGCGATCGATACCGCCAGAATCGAAGAAACTGCATACGATTATGATGAATGGCAGGAAAAAGGATTTGAAGCCGCGGAACTTTCAAAAACGACGACTGACCTTAAGATTCGTGGAAACATCGTTACGCTGAAGGGAAAAGAGATCAGCGATATCCGTGTTTCCAAAGATGAAAGCGGCAATCTCCTCTGGGGCGACGTGACGCTGACGCCCAAGGCGGACCCGGCGGCCGATCCCGGCGAAACGTCTGACGATGTGTCCGAGACGCCTTCCGAAGCGCCTTCCGAAGCGCCGTCTGAGGAACCGTCCGAAGAGCCGTCCGAAGAACCTTCCGAAGCCGCTTCCGAGGCCGCTCCCTCCGAAGCGGAATCCGCAGCGCCTTCCGCTGATGAAAGCAAGACCGAACCCGTGTCTTCCGGATTCCCGTGGTGGGGATGGCTGCTGATCTGCTGCGGTGCCGCGGTCGTTATCGCTGTCGTCGTGGTTGTGATTCTCAAGAGCAGAAAAAAATAATCCCGCGCGGCAGAACGAAATCTGAATAACAATCACCCGCCAGTTTCACGGAGGATCCGGAAACCGGCGGGTGACTTTTTGCGCGGAGGATGATCAGAATTCCATGAGAAGCGACTGATAGGGCAGGAGTTTCAGAGTCTGTCCCCGGAACGATTCTCCGGCGCAGGATCGCTGGATGACTTTTTTCGGAAGGAAAGGCAGACGGACGAAGCGGCTCCGGTCGGAAAGCGAACATACGACGGCTAGGTTCCTGTCTCCCGTTCTCGTGTATGCGATCAGTTTATCGTAACGTTTCAGAATGGGCTTGAAGAATCCGTCGACGACGGTCGGACCGTACGTTTCGGATTTTCGTATCGCAATCATTTCCTTATAAAAGTTCAGGACACTGTCCGGCTCGGACGATTCCTGGAGAACATTCGCCTTCGGGTCGGCCGGCTCGGCCCAAAGCCACGGCTTCGTGCCGGATGCGCAGAATCCGCCGTATTCCGTATTGTCCCACGGGAACGGGGTGCGCGCGTTGTCGCGGCTGTATCTGCAGATCAGCGGCAGCGCCTCTTCCGGGGACAGACCGTCCTCCATCGCGATCCTGTAGTGGTTCTTCGTGGAAATGTCGTCCATTTGATCGATGGATTGAAAATGCGGGTTGTCCAGGCCGAGTTCCTGCCCCTGATAGATGAAAGGAATCCCGTACAGATAGAAGAACAGCTGGCCGAGCATTTTCTGAACGGCGGGAGAGTGATCTTTCGCGGGGACGAATTTCTGGCATGCGCGCGGGTAGTCGTGGTTTTCAAGAAAAACTGCGCCGCGTCCGATTTTTTGCGTCTCCGTCTGTGAGAGATAAATGCTGTCGCGCCAGGCGCGGAAGTCCCATTCGCCGGGTCCTTTCGCCGTATGCCAGCCGCGTCCGTAGTTGTACGGCTCCGCGTAGGAAAAGTCGAACATCGTTGAAAAATACCCGTCTTCTCCGACATAGTCCTTCAACTGATGCGGCGGAACGCCGGCCGCCTCCGCAACGGTGATGCATTCATAGCGGTCAAAGGTTTCCTTGCGAAGCTCGGTCAGAAATTCTCCGATGCCGTCAATGCACCGTGTGTAAGCGTGACACCCGACGAGGCCGCCGGGCCTTTCCGCGGGGCCGGAGGGAAGTCCGGGCATTTTTTTGATGTGCGTGATGGCGTCGATACGAAATCCACCGAGCCCTTTGTCCAACCAGAAACGGATCATCTCATAGATTTTCCTGCGAAGTTTCGGGTTCTCCCAGTTCAGATCGGGCTGTTTTTTTGAAAAGAGATGCATATACCAGCGACCGTCTCCGACCGGTTCCCACGCGGACCCGCCGAACATGGAGGCCCAGTTATTCGGCGGTGCGTCTCCGGAACGGACGAACCAGAAATATCCGGCTTCTTCGCTGTTCGGCTCCCTGAGCGCTTTCTGAAACCATGGATGTTCGTCCGAGCAGTGATTGACGACGAGGTCCATCAGCAGACGGATTCCCCGTTTCTTTGCCTCCGCAATCAGACGGTCCATGTCTTTCATGGAACCAAACATCGGGTTGATGTCCTCATAGTCGGAGATGTCATATCCTCCGTCGTCCATCGGCGAGCGGTAGACAGGCGAGAGCCATACCAGATCCACGCCGAGACTCTGCAGGTAGTCAAGCTTCTCTGTGATTCCGTTCAGATCTCCGATGCCGTCTCCGTTCGAGTCGCGGAAGGAGCGCGGATAAATCTGATACGCGACCTTATTTTTCCACCAAGCGTCTTTTCCCATTATTTGTCCTTTCAACCGGCTGACGGCTGCTTTTTTCAAGTCATGATACCACAGGACAGACGAAAAAACAAGTCTTCGATATTTTCCGTTTTTGTATCCTGCCCGGATGGTCGCATGCTCATACGGGTGCTCCGTAGGCTGGAGAACCGGGACCAGCCACCCTGAATTTGAACGCCCAATCCTGAAAAACGGCACAAACAGTCGCAAAAAAGAAGGGAATGGTCTTGCAAACCCGGCATCCGTGTGATAAAATAGTTTGGTTGAGTGGGTGCGGAACGCAGGCACTCGCACGAAAAATGATAAAAGATTTGACTAACATAAAAGCAGGAGGGTTTTATGAAACTCACACAGGAGCAAATGGCGGAAAAAACCGCTGAACTGAAAGCCTATATCGCCGAACACAAGAATGTCGACGGGCCTCTGATGCCTATCCTTCAGAAGGCTCAGAACCTGTTCGGATATCTGTCCTATGAGACGATGGAACTGATTTCCGATGAAATGGACGTCCCGGTCAGCGATATTTTCGGAATCGCGACATTCTATGCGCAGTTCTCGCTTCGCCCGACAGGCGACAACGTCATCAGCGTCTGCACCGGAACCGCGTGCTACGTCAAAGGCGCCGCTTCCGTCCTGGACGCCGTCAAGAAGGAACTGAACATTGAGGCCGGAGAAACGACGGAAGACGGCAAGTTTTCCATTCGCGACACGCGCTGCCTCGGCTGCTGCGGTCTTGCTCCCGTTATGATGATCAATGACGACGTATACGGCCGCATGACGCCGGATGCCGTCAAAGGGATTCTTGCAAAATATTAAAAAAATTCAATTCTTCTGGGTGACCATCAATGAAAATGTCTGAAATCGCCTCGATTCTCGATTGCCGCGTTCTGTGTTGTGAAGATCACATGAACAGCGACGTTTTCTCCGCGTGCGGAAGCGACATGATGAGTGATGTGCTCGCGTATGTGAAGAACCAGGCCGTCCTTTTGACCGGGCTTGTGAACACGCAGGTGATCCGGACTGCGGAAATGATGGACATGGTCTGCGTTGTGTTCGTGCGGAATAAAATGCCGACGGAAGATATTCTGCGCGTCGCCGAGGAAAGCGGCATCGTTGTCATGACGACGAAGCACCGGATGTATGAGGCATGCGGAATGCTTTATGCAAGCGGTCTGAACCGCGCGGAAGCCGGCCATGCCGAAGGTGACGGCCGTGAATAACGAGATCCTTTATTACCGTTTCGACGTGGACGGGGACAATTTTACGTCCGCAGGGGAAGCCAGCGTGCAGACCAAACGCATTCTGCGACGGGTCGGATTCCCCCCCGAAGCCATCAAGCGCGTTTCCATCGCAATGTATGAGGGCGAGATCAACATGGTGATCCACGCTTCCGGCGGGGTCGCCGAGTTGTATATCGAAGAGGACAGGGTCGTCATCGTCCTGACCGACCACGGCCCCGGGATCGAGAACGTCGAGCTCGCCATGCAGGAAGGCTATTCCACCGCGCCCGACAACATCAGGTCCCTCGGATTCGGCGCGGGCATGGGACTTCCGAACATGAAAAGATACACGGACGGGATGGAGATCGAGACCAAAGTCGGAGAAGGCACGAAAATCACTATGACGGTCAACGTCTGACAGGAGGTGGCTCGGAATGGATTACCAGCATTCTGTCATCATGGATGTCGGGAAGTGCAAGGGCTGCACGCATTGCCTGAACAGATGCCCGACGGAAGCGATCCGCATCCGTGACGGTCATGCGGTCATCAACGCCAACCGGTGCATCGATTGCGGAGAATGCATCCGCATGTGCCCTCACAACGCGAAAAAGGCATCCTTTGACAAACTGGCGTCCCTCCCGGAAGGGAAGTACAAGATCGCTCTTCCTGCGCCGACGCTTTTCGGTCAGTTCGAGAATCTGGACGACCCTGATTATCTGGTCGAAGGACTTCTGAAACTCGGGTTCGACGATGTTTACGAAGTCGCCTGTGCGGCGGAACTTGTGACGGAATACACCAGACGCTATTTGAAGCAGCGCGGGATTTCGCTCCCGGTCATCAGTTCGGCCTGCCCGGTCGTCGTCCGTCTTGTGAAGCTCCGCTTCCCGACACTGTCGGAAAATCTGCTGCCGATCCTTCCTCCGGTGGAAATCGCCGGAATGCTGGCGAAGGAAAAGGCGAAAAAAGAGCATCCCGAACTGAAGGACGAAGACATTTTTACGGTTTTCATTTCTCCATGCCCGGCGAAAGTCAGTTATGTCAAGAACAACCTCAGCGGAGAAAAAAGCAATGTCGATATGGTCGTTTCCGTCAGCGACGTCTACTTCGAGCTTCTCGGCGTCATGCGGAAAACCGATCTGCCGAACGCATCTTCCAAAACGGGAATGGTCGGCTTGAGCTGGGCTTCCAGCGGCGGAGAGGCGTCCTCGCTCCTGAACGACCGCTATCTTGCCGCGGACGGCATTGAAAACGTCATCCGCGTCCTGGAAGACATAGAAATCGAATCCCACCCGAACCTGACATTCGTTGAACTCAACGCCTGCGCGGGCGGATGCGTCGGCGGAGTCATGACTGTAGAGAATCCATATATTTGCCGCGTCCGGCTCAGAAATATCAAACGCTATCTTCCCGTATCACTGAACCATCCGCCTCAGGACGACCCCGAAAGGGGCGTTCCGGACAGGTATACGATGACCGAGCCGGAGGAATACGGGCACGTTTCCCGTTACGATGAGAGCCGCAAGGAAGCGATCAGAATGATGAAAGACGTCAACGCGGTGTTCGCAACGCTTCCGGAACTGGACTGCGGATCCTGCGGTTCGCCGACATGCCGCGCATTTGCAGAGGATGTCGTCCGCGGCACCGCAAACTACGAAGACTGCATTGCCGTGATGCGCGACAAACTCAGAGAAATGGAGAAAGGAACGAAGCAATGACCGTTCGAGAGCTGACCGAGCAAGCCGGATTCCGCGTTCTGTCCATGCCGGACGGAGAACGCGAGATCGAAGGCGTTTATGCCGGCGATCTTCTCAGCTGGGTGATGGGGCGCGCTTCCGAAGGACAGGCGTTTGTGACCATCATGACGAACATCAACGTGCTTGCGGTCGCGTCTCTCCTGGATCTGTCGTGCGTGATTCTGAGCGAAGACGCGGAGGCGCCTTCGGAAATTATCGTTTCGGCTGAGGAAAAGGGGATCAATCTCCTGAAAACCGAACTGCCGACTTACGAAACCTGCCTGCTGCTCGGCTCTCTTTTATGAGCAAATATTATTACGATCTTCACGTTCATTCATGTCTTTCCCCATGCGGGGACGATGACATGACGGTCAATAACATTTCGGGAATGGCCGCTTTGAAGGGACTCCAGATCATTGCTTTGACGGATCACAATACCTGCGGAAACTGCCGGCCGTTTTATGCGGCGTGCAGGAAGAACGGTCTGATCCCGGTCGCGGGAATGGAGCTGACGACGGCCGAAGAGATCCACATGGTCTGCCTGTTTGAAGAGCTTGAACAGGCCGAGGCGTTTGACCGGAAACTCAGGGAATACCGGCTGCCTGTGAAGAACAAGCCGGAGATCTTCGGAAACCAGCTGCTGCTGGACGAAAATGACGAGGTCATCGGTACGGAACCGTATCTGCTTCCGCCGGCAACGAGCCTGCCCATCGAGGAAGCCTTCAAATTGGCGTCCTCATACGGCGCTTTCTGCTTCCCGGCGCACATTGACCGGCCATCCAACGGGATCCTCGGGATCCTCGGAACGCTTCCGGATCATCCTTCCTTTCCGGTCGTTGAATACTCCGGGACGGCCGATATCAAGGCGCTGGAAGACGCGCATCCGGACCTGAAGACGAAACGCGCGCTGACGGACAGCGACGCGCACTATCTGTGGGATATCAGCGAAGCGGAGAACGCCCTGGACCTCCCGGACGAGCCCTACAGCAGCGCATTCGTGCGTCATCAGCTGTTCCGGTATCTCAGAGGCGAACTTGGTGGAGGGAACGCATGAAAGAACTGTCTCTGAACATTCTTGACATCGCGCAGAATTCGCTGACCGCAAAAAGTACGCTCGTGGAAATTCTGCTGGAGGAAACGGACGAAACGCTTCGGATCACGGTCCGAGACAACGGGTGCGGCATGAGCGAAGATATGGTCCGGCGGGTGACCGATCCCTTCTGCACTTCCAGAACGACCAGAAAAGTCGGGCTCGGCATTCCGTTTTTCAAGCTGGCTGCGGAACAGACGGGCGGACGCCTGGAACTGGAAAGCGTATCACAGGATGTCTCTCCGGAAAATCACGGGACAGTGATCAGCGGTCTGTTTTACAAAAACCATCTCGATTTCACGCCTCTGGGAGACGTCGTTTCGACTGTGTGCACGCTGATACAGGGCTGCGGCGGCGTTGACATCGTTTTCCGGCATACGATGCCGAACGGGGAAGTGGAAACGGACACGCGCGAGATCCGGGCAATGCTCGGAGACATCCCTCTCAGCGAGCCGGAAATCCTCATGTGGATCCGCGGAAATCTGGAAGAGCAGTACGCGGAAGTCAATCATTAGAAAAAAGAAATGATATATACCATTCATCAGGAAAGGAATCCGAAAAATGAAATCATTGGAAGAACTTGCCGCCATCCGCGAAAAAATGGCGAACAAAATGGCTCTCCGTGAGAACGCCGGTGAGATTCGCATCGTGGTCGGCATGGCGACGTGCGGGATCTCCGCCGGAGCAAGACCGGTACTGAATACGTTCGTGGAGGAAGTTGCCAATCAGGGCCTGTCCTCGAAAGCGACCGTGACGCAGACCGGCTGCATCGGCATCTGCCAGTTTGAGCCCGTCGTCGAGGTGTTCGAGCCCGGCAAAGAAAAGGTGACCTATGTGAAAATGAACCCCGAGAAGGCGCGCAGGGTCGTCGAGGAACACATCAAAAACGGCAGAACCGTCTCCGAATACACCATCGGAAACAATCAGTAAGAAATACGGAGGAAGGAAACAATGATTCGTGCACATGTACTAGTCTGCGCCGGAACCGGATGTACGTCCTCCGGAAGCGCTGCCGTTCGTGAAGCGATGGCAAAAGAACTCGAGAAGCGCGAACTGCAGGATGAGGTCAAGATCGTCCACACCGGATGCTTCGGCCTTTGCGCGCTCGGCCCGATCATGATCATCTATCCGGAAGGCACGTTCTATTCCCGCGTCACGCCCGAAGACGTTCCCGAAATCGTCGAGGAACATCTGCTGAAGGGACGTCCCGTCCAGCGTCTGGTTTACAACGACCCGGCCGACAAATCGGCAGAGGCCGCCGCGCATGCAGTCTCCTTGAATGAGACGGCCTTCTACAAGACCCAGATGCGTCTCGCGCTCCGGAACTGCGGCGTCATCGATCCGGAGAACATCGAGGAATATATCGCGATGCGCGGATATGAAGCGCTCGGAAAAGTCCTGACCGAAATGACTCCCCAGGAAGTCATCGACGTCATCAGCAAATCCGGCCTTCGCGGAAGAGGCGGCGGAGGATTCCCGACCGGCCGCAAGTGGCAGTTCGCGGCAGACCAGCCCGCGGGCAAAAAATACGTCGTCTGCAACGCCGACGAGGGCGATCCCGGCGCGTTCATGGACCGTTCCATTCTGGAAGGAGACCCGCACGCGGTCCTCGAAGCCATGGCCATCGCCGGCTATGCCATCGGAGCGGACGAAGGCTACATTTACGTCCGCGCGGAATACCCGATCGCGGTCAAACGTCTCTCCATCGCCATCGAGCAGGCGCATGAGGCGGAACTGCTCGGGAAGAACATTTTCGGAACCGGATTCAATTTTGACATCCAGCTGCGTCTCGGCGCCGGCGCGTTCGTATGCGGCGAAGAGACGGCTCTCCTGACGTCCATCGAAGGCAATCGCGGCGAGCCTCGTCCGCGTCCGCCGTTCCCGGCCGTCAAGGGTCTGTTCGGGAAACCGACCATCATCAACAACGTTGAAACCTACGCGAATATCTGCCAGATCATCCTGAACGGCGCCGACTGGTTCAATCAGATCGGAACCGAGGGATCCAAGGGAACCAAGGTCTTCGCGCTCGGCGGAAAAGTCAAACATACCGGACTTGTGGAAGTCCCGATGGGCACCACGCTCCGCGAAATCATCTACGACATCGGCGGCGGCATTCCGAACGGCAAGAAGTTCAAGGCTGCCCAGACCGGCGGACCTTCCGGCGGATGCATTCCGGCGATCAATCTGGACACTCCGGTGGATTACGATTCGCTGAAGCAGATCGGCTCCATGATGGGTTCCGGCGGAATGATCGTCATGGACGAGGACAACTGCATGGTCGACATCGCGAAGTTCTTCCTGGAGTTCACGGTCGACGAATCCTGCGGCAAATGCGTTCCCTGCCGTCTCGGCACGCGCAGGATGCTTGACATCCTGACCAGGATCACCGAGGGCAAGGGCGAGGACGGCGACATCGAGAAGCTGGAAGCGCTTGCGGAAGATCTTCAGAACAGCGCTCTGTGCGCGCTCGGACAGACCGCCCCGAACCCCGTCATGTCCACGCTCCGTTATTTCCGCGACGAGTATGAAGCGCACATTTACGAGAAGCGCTGTCCGGCAGGCGTCTGCAAGGCTCTGCTTCAGTATTATATCGATCCCGAGAAGTGCAAAGGCTGCTCCCTGTGCGCGAAGAAATGCCCGGCGTCCGCCATTTCCGGCGAACTCCGCAGCCCGTTCAAGATCGATCCGTCCAAGTGCATCAAGTGCGGCGTCTGCATCAACACGTGCAAATTCGGCGCCGTAGGCAGAAAATGAGGATGAGAGGAGAAAGGAGAAGAAACCATGGAAAACAAAACTGTCACATTAACGATTGACGGCATTCAGGTCACCGTTCCCGCTCATTACACCGTCATTGATGCCGCAAGAGAAGCCGGAGTCAATATTCCTACGCTCTGCTATCTGAAAGACGTCAACGCGATCGGCTCCTGCCGTCTCTGCCTTGTCGAGATCCAGGGCGCCCGCGGCCTGCAGGCCGCATGCGTGTCTCCTGTCGCGGAAGGACAGGTCATCCGCACCAATACGGAAAAGATCCGCAAATTCCGCAAAGCGAATCTGGAACTGATCCTTTCCAACCACAACCGCGAATGCACCTCCTGCGTCCGCAGCGGAAACTGCGAACTCCAGGCGCTCTGCAACGAGTACGGTGTGGATGAGTACCGGTTCGACGGAAAGCTTTCCAGCAACCGCTACGACGATGTGAGTCCCTCCATCGTCCGCGACAACTCCAAATGCATCAACTGCCGCCGCTGCATCGCGACCTGCAACAAGATCCAGGGCATCGGCGCGATCGGCGTATCCGGACGCGGCTTCCGTTCCGAGGTCGGAAGCATTTACGGAATCAGCCTCGCCAACAGCCCCTGCGTCTACTGCGGGCAGTGTATTCTCGCATGCCCCGTCGGCGCTCTGAAGGAGAAAGACGGCATTCAGAAGGTCTACGATGCGTTTGCCGCAGGCAAATATGTCGTCGTTCAGCCCGCCCCGGCCGTGCGCGCGACGATCGGTGAAGAATTCGGCTATCCCGTCGGAACATCCGTCACCGGCAAACTTGCGACGGCTCTTCGCCGCCTCGGGTTCGCAAAGGTCTTCGACACCGATTTCGGCGCCGATCTGACCATCATGGAGGAAGGCACGGAACTTCTGAACCGTCTGAAGAACGGCGGAACGCTTCCGATGATCACGTCCTGCTCCCCCGGCTGGATCAACTATTGCGAAAAATTCTATCCGGAATTCCTTCCGAACCTGTCCACCTGCAAGTCTCCTCATGAGATGGAAGGCGCGATGATCAAGACCTATTTCGCCGAGAAGGAAGGCATCGACCCGAAGAACATCTTCGTCGTTTCCGTGATGCCCTGCACCGCAAAGAAATACGAGGCGCAGCGCTCCGAACTCGGACATGACGAACTTCAGGACGTCGACGCTGTCCTGACCGTCCGCGAAGTCGCGAAAATGATCCGCAGCGCGGGCATCGACTTCCGCCGTCTCCCGGATTCCGATTTCGACAGCCTGATGGGCGAATCCACCGGCGCTGCAGTCATCTTCGGCGCAACCGGCGGCGTTATGGAAGCGGCCCTGCGTACCGTCTATGAAGTCTACACCGGCAAGACGCTCGAAAATGTCGATTTCCACGCGGTTCGCGGAACGGCGGGCATCAAGGAGGCCGAGATCGATCTGAACGGCACGAAGATCAATGTCGCTGTCGCCAACGGGACGAAGAACGCTTCCGAACTGCTCGAGGCCGTAAAGCGCGGCGAAAAGAACTATACCTTCATCGAGGTCATGGGCTGTCCCGGCGGATGCGTCTGCGGCGGCGGCACGCCGATCGTTCCGGCAAAAGAGAAAGCGTATATCGATCTCAAGGCGGAGCGTGCGAAGGCGCTGTATGCCGAAGACGCGGGAAAGGCGCTTCGCAAGTCGCATGAAAACAGCGAGATCAAGAAGATCTACAAGGAATTCCTTGGCGAACCGAATTCGCACAAGGCGCATGAACTTCTTCACACGCATTATCATGCCCGGCCGAAATACAACCTTGAGAAGTAATCTCTGAAAAATCACGCAATCGAAGAAATGAAAGCCGTCCCTGCTGAATCGATTCAGCGCGGACGGCTTTGTTGAAGGAAGGCTTGGCTTTCGGCGGTTCGGATCATCCGCAGACGGCGATCCCGTCATCCGCGCCGAATGCGAAGCGGAGCGGGCAGCCGGCGGCAGCGAAGCGGGAGACGGTCTCCGGAAAATTCTCCGGGATGCGTTCGCCCGGAATGAGGATAGGTATGCCGGGAGGATATGCCCATACATATTCAGC
>CACZRJ010000150.1 GCA_902783535.1 uncultured Ruminococcus sp.
CTGAACACGAACGAGGTGAACCTCGTGACGCTGGAAGACCCGGTCGAGTACAACATCGGCGGCGTCAATCAGGTGCAGATCAACGAAAAGACCGGCATGACCTTCGCGAGCGGTCTGCGCGCGATCCTGCGTCAGGACCCAGACATCATCGCCGTCGGCGAAATCCGTGACGGCGAAACGGCGGACATCGCGATGCGCGCCGCGATCACGGGCCACGTCGTGCTTTCCACCATCCATACGAACGACGCGGTCGGCGTCATCGAACGTCTGACCGACATCGGCGTTGAAAATTATCTGATCTCAAGCGCCTTGAAGGGCATCATCTCCCAGCGTCTGGCGCGCCGGATCTGCCCGCACTGCAAGAAGCCGTACGAACCGACGACGGAAGAGCGGCACATGCTCGGCATTCCCGACGACATGCAGATGAAATTCTATAAGGGCGCCGGATGCGCGGACTGCTTCAACACGGGCTACCGCGGCCGTATCGGCGTCTTCGAGATCCTTCAGATCACGAGCGACATCCGCGAGATGATCGAAAGAAAGTGCACCCGCGCCGAGATCGAGCACGAGCTCAAAAAACCGGGCTCCGGATTCGTTTCCCTTCGCGCGAACGCCATCCGGCTGATCCACGAAGGCGTCACGACCATCGACGAAGTGCTCCGCATCACGAACGAGCAGGACTGAAGTCCCCTGCCGATAACCGCAGACGGTTCGTGTGACTGAACCGAGAACAGGAGAAACGCAGCATGATGACCATCGACGAGCTGGTCGCGAAAGCAAAAGCCGACAGCGCTTCCGATATCCACCTGATCTGTTCGCTTCCCCCGAAATACCGCGTGGCAGGTCAGCTTCAGGACATGTCGGACGAACCGCTGACCGCGAAAGACTGTCTCGCTTATGCGCACGAACTCGCGGGAGAACGGTACGACGAATTCGACGACGTCGGAGAACTGGACAGTGCCGACACATTTGCGGGCAACCGCTGCCGCATTCATATATTCAAGCAGCAGGGCGTCCCGTCCGTAGCCCTCCGCTTATTGCGCGAGCACATCCCGGCTTTAGACAGCCTGACGCTTCCGCCGGCAGCGCTGAGTTTAACGTCTCTGCACAAAGGCATCGTTCTGGTGACCGGCGAAACCGGAAGCGGAAAATCGACCACTCTGGCGGCGATGCTGGATAATATCAATCACAACCGGCGCGCGCATATCGTGACGCTCGAAGATCCGGTCGAATACATCTACAAACCGGACAAATGCGCCATCAATCAGCGCGAAGTCGGCAAAGATACAAGAAGTTTTTCGGAAGGGCTGCGCGCAAGTCTCCGCGAGGATCCGGACGTGATCCTGATCGGCGAGATGCGCGACCGCGACACCATTGAAACGGCGATCACCGCCGCGGAGACCGGACACCTCGTGTTCGGTACGCTGCATACGGGAAGCGCGTCCGTCTCGGTCGACCGCATCGTTCAGGTGTTCCCGGAAGGTATGCAGACGCAGATTCGACTGCAGCTGTCCATGTGTTTGCAGGCAGTCATCACACAGCAGCTGGTTCCGAAACGCGGCGGCGGAAGAGCGCTTGCCGTGGAAATGATGGTCGTCACGGACGCCATCCGCAACCTCATCCGTGCGGGCAACACGCCTCAGATCGCCAACGCCATCGCCACGAGCGCCGCAATCGGCGGGCAGACGATGGACCAGGCGCTGATCAAGCTGGTGCGCACGGGAACCATCGACAGAGATACGGCGATCCAGTTCGCGCACAACATCGATTTCGTCAAGAAAGGCGCGATCTGACGCTTGCGGATCTTTCAGAAAGGGGTGAGACAGACTGGTTACTTACAAGTATTCCGCCATTTCCAAGAGCGGAAAGAAAGTCACCGGAGTCGTCGAGGGCTTTAACGAGTTCGACGCCATTGACAGGATCAAGCAGTCCTGCGACGTCGTTCTGAAGCTGGATGAAGTCAAAGGAAACCGTGAAGGTTTCCTGAACATGGAAATCGGCGGCAAGCGGCTGAACAAGAAAGCCTTTACCATCATGTGCAGCCAGTTCGCCATCATCCTGCGTTCCGGTATTCCGATCGCAAGGACCGTCGAGCTTATCGCCGACAAAACGACCGACAAGACCTTGAAAAAGATGCTCAAGGAAGTCGCGCAGGACGTGGAAGCAGGACGATCGGTTGCCGCTTCATTCAAAGAACGCGGCGGCGAGTTCCTTCCCCCGAACTTCATCGAAACGA
>CACZRJ010000151.1 GCA_902783535.1 uncultured Ruminococcus sp.
AAGATTCAGAATCTCCGCAGGTAAGATTGAGGGCATCAACAACCGAATCAAGACGATACGCAGGATGGGATATGGGTATCCCGATGACGAATACTTCTTTCTCAAACTCATTGACATGAGCCGCTCAAAGGATACGTAATCCCATCAAAATCTAGACTGACCCAAAAAAGGTTTTGCCAGCAATCTCTTGACAGATACAAACCCGGCGAAGGGGGAAAGAATGCTCTTGAAAATGCGCTGAAATGTGGTAGAATGGTCTGCGGGGAACATGCCAGATTTCGTCGAACGGAGGATTGACATATGCGATACGCTGAGGAACTCAACGGTTACTGGGAGGAAGGATATCATTATTATCTGGAATTCAAAGACAAGAAACTGACAGTCCGCGACTACCGCAGGAGCGTTCAGCTCGAAACGGAGATCTCCTACGACGCCAAGTCTGTGAAAAAGGGAGAACGGACGGTCATCAGCCTGAAGGACAACGTTCTTTCCAGGACGTACAATGGCGAGCCGTTCACAATGATTCGGGAACTCGCATGGACGCCGGACGGCCTGGAACTGCTCTACTATTACACCATCATGGGCGAAACGCTCTACAAGCTGCACAAGGTCGACCACGGGCCGTTCGATCACATCCGCATCCGCGACGACGAGTATCTGGCCCGGCTCCAGGGCGTCTGGGAGGAGTGGTCCGAAAACAAAAAGATCAGGAACCGCCTGACCATCCGCGGGAACACGATCTCCGGCGCGTTTCTGGACCCGTCGCGCTTCCACGTCGTTTCATACAACTACAGCCCGGACGACGTCTATCTTGTTCCGGAAAACCTGATCGACAATGATTTCCCGGGATACACGCGGTTCGAGGTCCTGCCGGACATGCTGACGACGAGGATGATCGTCATGGACGCGAGCGTGCCGCTCTCCGTCTTCGCCCGTCCGGACATGGTGGACAAGATCGCCGTGCCAGACGCCGCGAGAGGCTCGATCCGCTCGACGATGATGTACATGCCGGACGACCGTCCTCTGGTCGACGTCCTTTTTCCCAAACGCAATCCCGGCGACAGCGGGCAGTCCGGCGGAAGCACGAGCATCGAGGAGTAGGCAATTGAGAGACATCGGAGGAAAACAGACAATGCGCAATTATGATCCCGGATCCGGGAGGACCCTTTCCGCAGTCGTCCGCGCGGCGGCGCTCGCGCTGCCGGCGCTGATGCTGCTGACGCTGTTCCTGTCCGTCCGGCCGGCCGCCGCGGAGGAAAACATCGCTCTGAAAGCCGCATATGTGTTTCAGACGGGTCAGCCGACGACGCACTCTTACGACCGGTATTCATCCGAATACGACAACGATCACGGGCAGCTGACGGACGGCGTTTACGCCCGGGAGGACCCGAAGGCGCTCGGGTGGCTCCCGTCTTTCCGCTCGTCCTCCCGCGTCGTGACGTTCGACTTCGGAAAACAGGTCACGGTCACCGGGATGAAGGCGGACTTCTACCACGATCCCGTGAACTATCACGCGCCGCTGTTCACGCACCTGTTCCTGTCCGACGACGGCGAAAAATGGTTCCGCGCGGGAACCGCCGAGCCCGGGTTTACCTTGAACGCTTCCGCCCGGCGCTACGAGGCGTCGGTCAGAACCGGCCCGTATCTCGCGAGATACGTCCGCGTGGAATATACGGTCGACGTCTTCGCGCTCTGCGACGAGATCGAGATCTACGGATCGAAGGAAGGAAAGGAAGGGGAGAGGATCTCCCCCGATCCGGAGCCTGAATCTTACTACTGCACGTCGCTCGGGGACAAATACGGCGTGACCGACATCATCAAGATCTACAACGGCTATTATCCCGCGGACCAGGACAAGGCGGACAATACGAAAGGGGAACTGCTTCCGTACGTCGGATACGTCGACGGGGAAGGGAACGTGAAGGACACCATGTTCGACGCGGTCGCGTTCGTCCCGTGCGTCTCCACGGATTTCACCTATCCGTCCGGAGGAACGCTGGTCCGCACGGCCAAATACCCTTCCGCGGTCATGTCCGACTGGATCCTGTACGCCGATCATCTTTTCGCGAGCGAACGGGATCTGCGCGCGCTGGACAGCGCGGTCGGAACGGTGTACGAAACGCTCGGAAAGCAGAATGAAAAATATCCCGTTCTGCTGACCATGCACTACCCGGCGAAATCGGACAGGGCGTTCGGCGACATCGACGGCGACGGGAACGCCGATTATACGCGGACGTTGGACGAGCGCCTGGCCGTGGTGGCGTGGTACGACGCGTATCTGACGGAGCGGTTCGAGAAAGCCGGTTTCCGCCATCTCGACTTCATCGGATACTACTGGTACAACGAAACGGTCGACGAGTCGTGGTCGGATTGCGAAAGAGCCTTCACGGAGGGTGCGACCGCGCTGTTGAAGGACCGCGGAAAAGTCGTGCTGTACGATCCTTTCTATCTGTCGCTCGGATACGACCGCTGGCAGGAATACGGATTCACCGGCGCGGTCATGCAGCCGAACGTCGCTTTCCTGAAGTCCAGGCCGTATTTCGAGCTGGAAATGCTGGACGAATTCGCTTCCGCGATCGCATCGAAGCACCTCGGCGTCGAGATCGAGACGGACGAGCCGTCCTATTTCCGCGCGGACGACATCTCCCGTCCGGCGCAGTATTACGAGAGATATCTTTTCGTCGGGGCGAAGACGGGCTATATGGACGCGCTTCATACCTTCTACCAGGGCGCGGGTCCCGGCGCGCTGTACGATTTCAGCCGCGCGACCGGCTCGACGCCTGCCGACGTCCGCCTCCGGAGGCTGTACGACATCACTTACGCTTTCATCAAGGGGACCTATTCCAATCTTCCGCCCGAAGTGAAGAGCATCCCGTCCGAACTGAGAACGGAAGCCGGGACGCGCGTCAAGGCCGAGATCGAATGGACCGACGGAGACTCGTTCTCCGGCGACATCCGCGTGACCGTCACCGAGCCCTCTCACGGAAAAGCGCAGGTCGCCCTGAACCGCAAGACGCTGACCTATCTGCCGGACAGCGGGTTCGAGGGCGAAGACATGTTCTATGTGTCGGTCGGAGACGGGCAGAACCCGGATCAGACCTTCCCGGTCCGGATCGTCGTCGGTGCGGTCGCGGAACAGACGGACGAAAGTTCCTCTGACGAACCGGCGTCGCCGGCCGGATCCGGGCAGTGGCTTTACTGGCTGATCGGGATCGGAGCCGCGGCGGTCGTCGCGGTCTGCGCGGTCGTGCTCGTCGTCCTTCTGAAGAAAAAGAAGTGAACCTCCCACGACTGTTATGTAATGACCCCAGTCAATAGCAATCGGCGCTTATTCACGGAATGTTAACAAATGAGAGTCCTCTGGGGGAATCTTG
>CACZRJ010000152.1 GCA_902783535.1 uncultured Ruminococcus sp.
AAGCCGCGCCGTCTTTCGGGTGGCGCATGGCGATGATGTCCGCGTAACAGCCGATCACGCGCGCGGTGTCGGCAAGGCTTTCTCCTTTGGCGACCGACGAACTGCCGGCGTTCGAGAACCCGATCACGCTGCCGCCCAGCTCCAGCATCGCCGCCTCGAAACTCAGCCGCGTGCGCGTCGACGGTTCGAAAAACAGCGTTGCGAGCTTGCGTCCGCGGCATTTTTCGGAATATTTGTCCGGATGCGCTATGATGTCGCAGGCTGTTTCCATCAGCCCGCGCAGTTCCTCTTCGCTCAGATCGGTGATGTCGATGAGATTTTTCATCATTTTCCTCCGATCCAGCTTTCGTCCGACGGATCGTCACGGAAGGCGATCAGACGCTTCACGTCCCCCGGCGCGATGTATCCTTCGTCCGCCGCCACGGTCGCGATCGTGTCGAAATCGGTCAGGGAAACGTTCTTCACGTCCGCCGAAAAGAGTCTTTCGATCCCGCGCTTCATCCCGTAGGTGAAAATGCTGACGACGCCGAGCACGTCGGCGCCGGCTTCGCGCAGGGCGTCGACCACTTCCAGCACACTGCCTCCGGTGGAGATCAGGTCTTCCACGACCACCGTCTTCTGCCCTTTTTCCAGTCTGCCTTCGATCCGGTTCTGCCGTCCGTGGTCCTTCGCGCCGGAACGGACGTAACCCATCGGAAGACCCAGGATATGGCCGGCGATGGCCGCGTGGGCGATCCCGGCCGTCGAGGTGCCCATCAGCACCTCGGTTTCCGGATAGTTTTCCCTGATCGCCTGCGCGATCCGGTTTTCGACCCTTTCGCGCACTTCCGGCGCAGTCAGGATCAGCCGGTTGTCGCAATAGACCGGGCTTTTGATCCCGCTGGCCCAGATAAAGGGTTCCTCCGGGCGGAAGAACACCGCTTTGATCGAAAGAAGGTCTTTCGCGGTCGCTGTCTTATCCATTTTCAAATTCCTTTCATCCAACGAAATCGTTCAGGCACCTCTCGTACGCCGCAAGCGGGTCTTCCGCGCGTGTGATCGGTCTGCCAAGGACAATGTAGTCCGCTCCGGCTTCCCTTGCCGCCGCCGGCGTCATGACCCGCTTCTGGTCGGAAACATCGTTTCCTTCGAACCGGACACCGGGCGTAACGGTCAGAAAATCTTTCCCGCAGACCTCGTGCACTCTGCCGGCCTCCAGCGGCGAGCAGACGACACCGTCCAGTCCGGACTCCTTCGCGCGCAGCGCGTAATGCATGACGACTTTTCCGATCGGTTCCCTGATCAGCAGATCGCGTTCCATGCTTTCCTGATCGGTCGAAGTGAGCTGCGTCACCGCGATCAGCAGCGGACGCGTCCCGTCCGGACGGGTCAGCCCCTCCAACGCCGCCTTCATCATGTTCGCGGTGCCGCCCGCGTGCAGATTGCAAATATCCACATTCAGACGCGAAAGCACCGCCATGGTGCTTTTCACGGTGTTCGGGATGTCGTGCAGTTTCAGGTCCAGGAATATTTTGTGTCCGCGTTCCTTGAGTTCCCGCACAAGCTGCGGTCCCTCGGCATAGAACAGCTCCATGCCGACCTTTACGAAGGGCCGCTTTTCGCCGAACAGTTCCAGAAAATCCATGGCCTTTTCCTTCGAAGGAAAGTCCAGTGCGATGATTACGTCTTTTCCCATGACTGTGCCGCTCCTATGATCTCTCTGATGTCGTTCACGCCGTATTTTTCCATCTCGGCGGGCAGGTCGTTTATGATGTCTCTGCAGGCGTACGGATTTACGAGATTCGCGGCGCCGACCTCGACCGCCGTCGCGCCGGCGCACATCATTTCCAGAACGTCCGAGGCGCTGCTCACGCCGCCCATCCCCACGACGGGGATCTTCACGGCGTTCGCCGTCTGCCACACCATGCGCAAAGCCACCGGGAACACCGCCGGGCCGGAAAGTCCGCCGGTCCCGTTCGCAAGCAGCGGCCTGCGGCGGCGCAGGTCGATGCGCATGCCCAAAAGGGTGTTGATCAGGCTGATCCCGTCCGCCCCGCCCGCTTCGCA
>CACZRJ010000153.1 GCA_902783535.1 uncultured Ruminococcus sp.
AAGACCGCCTGTCCGTCCTTCAGGACCGCGAGAGAACAGCGGATCCGGGCAATGTTGAAAGGCGCATCCTCCGGATTTCCGAGGATCAGATACGCGAAATTGATAAAGGTATTGTCGTCGATGCGGCGGTCCATGTATTTTCCGGTCAGGCTATAGTCTTTGTATTTTTCTTCGGCCGCTTTCCGCTTCGCATCCAGGAAAGTCTTCTGCGCATCCGAGACGCGCAGCCCCAGCTTTTTGATGTAGTACAGCGGATACCGGATCCCGTGCGCGATGCCGAGCGCGATCAGAATGTCGGGCGACAGAATCGCGTTCATGTGCGTGTGAAGGTCCGTCCGGAATTTGCACTCGCTTCGGATATATGTCTTGACGATGGTCATCTGCTCGTTCAGGCGGTAGTCCTTCGTCTGGCTCATCAGCGTTTTGGAGATGGAAGGCACCTGCGCTTTCATCTCGATTTTTCCGTCCGGATAGATATTTGCGACTTTCGTATTGCCGAGACGGAAAATGTAGACCTTCCGGTTATAGCCGTCCACGTAGCAGGGGACCTGCCCGCGGATGACTGCCAACCCGTCTTCGCCGGGGGATGCCGGGAGACCGCAAAGCCGGGACAGATTCGAAATGAGGTTGCCGGAGTGATGGTTCGGGGTCCGAAGGACGTAGGACATCGCGCCGTCCTCGAGGAAGAGGTCGACGATCATGTCTTTTTCCTTGTCCAGGTAAAAACGCTGAAACGGTTTCATTTTTTGACTCCGGTTTGAATCAATTGTTTTGCCTGTCTGCCGGATGGCCGCTCTTCTCAGGCGTCCGGCTGAATTTTATCGAGGGCATAGATGCGGTAATAGACGTCCTTTCGTCCGTCGGTGACCCAGTAGCTCAGCCGGTCGCGCACTTCGGGGACGGACAGCGCCGCGGCGGCTTCCGGCCCGTATTGCGTGCCGGCCCGTTCCTGAATTTCCGAGATGAGCTGGTCGATCGATTTACTGGGCTTGTAAGGACGGCCGAGAAAGTCGGTCCCGGCATCTATGCTGTCCGCGATTGCCAGGATGTCCGCGAAGGGGCGGTTTTTCGTCTGCGGGACGGCCGGGTATCCCCGCGTTCCGTCATGCCACAGATGGTGCGTCAGCGCGCAGTCCCGGATGCACAGGACGCGCTCGTCTTTGTCGTCGATGATCTGATAGATGTGCTCGAAGTTTCCCGGATGCTCCCGGATGAGCCGGAATTCATCGTCCGTCAGTCTGCGCATGGAGTTTTCAACGATATCGAGCGCGAAAAACTTGCCGACGTCATGGTACATGCAGCAGTCGGAAAGCAGTTCCCTCATCTCGTTCTTGTGGGACCGGATATATTCCGCGTCTTTTCCGGCAACTCCGCTGAAGGCTTCGGGAGTATGTTCGATCATATGATCGAAGATGATTCGGCTCAATTCCCGCACCATGGTGGTGTGGATGAACAGCGGGCGGTCGGCGTAGACCGTGGATTCCAGAATGATCTCCGCAAACTCGTCGAAGGAACCGGTCAGAGAGGCGGCATTCAGGAATGTGACGATGTAGCGGTTGAATTGAGGATTGTTGACGCGTCTCGACAGAGGCATCAGCTTCGGGATCACATCCCGGATGAGGTCCTGGCTCAGCCGGATGATTTCATCGCGCGGGAGGGAGGAACAGCGGAACAGCAGATTCAGATAATCGTGGCCGATCCCGCCCAGACCGTAGCCCTGAATGGAAACCTTCGGGCTTTTCTGCGTTTCCTCCATTTCTTCGCGCAGCTTTTTCAAAAGCTCCGAAACGGGGAGATCCCCAAGAAGGAAGCCGGTCATCACAAGGAGGTTTTCCAGTTTGATCCGGTCAAGTCCGTAAGTACGATCCTGCTCGATGTTGCCGCGGACCTCTTCGCAGATTTCTTTCAGGAACGGCCGCAGCTGCGCGCGGTCCACTGTGCTTCCGTGTTCCGCCGCAAACAGGCAGGTCTCCTTGAAGGCGTCAAGTATGCAGCAGTGCATGATCAGAAGAATGAGACCGTCCTGATCGGACAGGGGATGAGGCAGGTTGTCGGTCATCATGCGGTTGACGGTTCTGAACCGCTCCAGCGGGAAGACGTCCGGCTCCATGACGACCGTGCGGGAGAGCCCCGCGAGAGCGGCGCTCTGCGCATCCTTG
>CACZRJ010000154.1 GCA_902783535.1 uncultured Ruminococcus sp.
ACGCTGCCGAAGAGCGAGATGAAGGTCGGCATCCTCTGCTGGATGTACTGGGGCGCGTCGCTCATGTGGCTGGTGGACGCGATCTTCGAATATGCGAGAGACGGCGTGGATTATTTCAACCCCACCCCCGCGGATATGCTCAACGACCTGTTTCTGGGGCTGTCCGCCGTTGCGCTCGGGCTGGTCATCTGGCTGGTGATCCTGCTGATCAGGGACCCGAAAGGCGTTCTGAAGAAAGCACTGTTCAGAAAAGACTGAAGACAGGAAAGATCCCGGAACGGTTTGACTGCCGTTCCGGGATCTCTTCTTTGCTTTTTTCAGCCGGTCTGTTCCTGTTCGGGAAACGTGGCGGAGATGTCCTTGACGATCACCTGGTCGCCGGTCAGGAGATATGTTTCAAAGCTTCCGCAATGCGGGCATTTGCGCCCGTATTCGGTCGTGCGGTAGGTCTCGCCGCAGCTCTGACAGTAGGTCCTGCCTTCGATGATGATCATGTTCAGTTTCGCGTCCTGCGCGTAGCGGGTCTTTTTTTTCGCCCAGTCGAACGCGTCCGTGAACAGGTCCGGGACGATCGATGAGACCTCCCCGACCTCCATCGTCACGCCGAGCACCTTTTCCGCGCCGTTTTCCTCGGCGGCGGCGTCCACCTGCTCCAGCACCTTGACGACGATTCCGAGCTCGTGCATTATTTCGCTTCCTTTAGTGCCTTTTTCCAGGCTTTCCGTTTCGCGCGCATGATCTTCGCCTCTTCGGAGCCGGAGTTCGCGATGATCTTTCCGACGCGCTTGATCTCGTATTTGAGCAGGCCGGTCACCTTGTCCTCGGCAATGCGCATGTCGGAGCACTTCGGATTGTCGCGGATCAGATGGATGGCGTCGAACTGGCACTTGGTCGTGCACAGGCCGCAGCCGATGCACTTGTTCGGGTCGACGTAGGACGCGCCGCAGGACAGGCACCGCGAAGTCTCGATCTTCACCTGCTCCTCGGTCAGGGTCAGGTGCAGATCCTTGTAGGACATTCTGTGGTCTTCGCTTTGATCCATGCCGGCTTCCTGGCGTCCCGCCGTGTCGTAGTCGGGCACGGAGATGTCTTCCTTATTGAGCGGCGTGTAGGCGCGTCTGTTCCGTCCGATCGTCATGTGCGCGTCCGGACGGACGAAGCGGTGCAGGCTTTCCGCGGCCTCGTGGCCGGCGCCGATGGCGTCGATCACGAACTTCGGGCCGGTGTAGACGTCGCCGCCGACGAAGATGTCCGGCTCGGCCGTCTGATACGTGAACTTGTCGGCGACGGGATAATTGCCGTGCCAGAATTCGACCTTCGTCCCTTCGAGCAGTTTGCCCCACTCGATGGTCTGGCCGATGGCGAAGACGATCTTGTCCGCTTTGACCTCGACCGTTTCGTTCTCGTCGTAGACCGGCGCGAACTTTCCGTCCTTGTCATAGACGGAAACACACTTCTTGAAGACGATGCCGGTCACTTTCCCGTCGTCGCCGACGAGCACTTCCTTCGGTCCCCAGCCGTTTTCGATCGCGATGTCCTCTTCCAGGGTCTCCGCGATCTCCTGCTTCGTCGCGGGCATGATGTCGCGGGTCTCCAGAGCGAACATTTTGACGCTCTTCGCGCCCAGACGGTGCGCGTTGCGCGCGCAGTCGACCGCGACGTTTCCGCCGCCGACGACGACCACGTCCCCGTTGAACGGCGTCCGGTTCTCATAGCTCTTGCGCAGATACGAAACGGCGATGTCCGTGCCTTCGGCCTCGTCGTTCTTCACGCCGGGACGTCTGCCGCCCTGGCAGCCGATGGCGATGTAGAAGGCCTTGTATCCCTGCGCGCGGAGGTCCTCGATGGTGACGTCCTCGCCGACGTTCACGCCGCATCTGATCTCGACGCCCATCTGTCTGAGCACGTCGATCTCCGCTTCGATGACGTCCTTTTCAAGCTTGTAGCTGGGAATGCCGTAGGTGAGCATTCCGCCGGGCGTCGGATTCTTCTCGAACACCGTGGGCGTATATCCCATCTCCGCGAGATAGTAAGCGGCGGAGAGGCCGGCCGGGCCGGCGCCGATGATCGCGATC
>CACZRJ010000155.1 GCA_902783535.1 uncultured Ruminococcus sp.
CAGCAGTCCGATGACGAGAAACACGATCGGCAGCAGGAAGGAAAACAGAAGTCCGCGGTCGCGCATGAAAGTCTTTTTTTGTTGTTCCATATCAAACCTCCGGTTTTTCTTTTCGTCTTCAGTATATCGCAGTTTTTTCCGAAATGCAAGAGGACGGCCGGGGCTTTGCAAACTTTCCGGTCAGAAGAAGAGAAAAAAGAAAAAAGACCCGCGGGACTTTGCCTGCGGGTCTTTGCGGATCGGAAAAGATGCGTTTACGCCTTGCCGTTGCATCCGAGCACGTCGATCAGTTTGTGACGGACGAGCTCTTTGATGTTTGCTCTGGCGGGTTTCAGATATTCTCTCGGATCGAACTTGTCCGGATGTTCGCAGAAGAACTTGCGGATGGTTCCGGTCATCGCGAGACGGAGGTCGGAGTCGATGTTGATCTTGCAGACGGAGCTGCGGGCCGCTTCGCGGAGCTGGGATTCCGGAATGCCGACCGCGTCCGGCATCGCGCCGCCGTGCTCGTTGATCATCTTGACGTATTCCTGCGGGACGGAGGAGGATCCGTGCAGAACGATCGGGAATCCGGGCAGACGCTTCTCGACTTCCTTCAGAACGTCGAAGCGGAGCGGAGGCGGAACGAGGATGCCTTCCTCGTTGCGGGTGCACTGCGCCGCGGTGAATTTGTAAGCGCCGTGGGACGTGCCGATGGCGATGGCCAGGGAGTCGCATCCGGTGCGGGAGACGAACTCTTCGACTTCTTCGGGACGGGTGTAGGATTCCGCGCCGTGCGCGACCTTCACTTCGTCTTCGATGCCGGCGAGCGTTCCGAGTTCGGCTTCGACGACGACGCCGTGCTCATGCGCATACTCGACGACCTTGCGGGTGATCTCGATGTTCTCTTCAAAAGGCTTGGAGGAGGCGTCGATCATGACGGAGGTGAAACCGCCGTCGATGCAGGCTTTGCAGGTCTCGAAATCCGGGCCGTGGTCCAGATGCAGAACGATCGGGGTGTCCGGGCAGTTGATGACGGCCGCTTCGACCAGTTTGACCAGATAGGTGTGGTTGGCGTAGGCGCGTGCGCCCTTGGAAACCTGAAGGATGACCGGCGCGTGCTCTTCGGAGCATGCTTCGGTGATCGCCTGAACGATCTCCATGTTGTTGACGTTGAAAGCACCGATGGCGTATCCGCCGTTGTATGCTTTCGCGAACATTTCTTTGGATGTTACGAGTGGCATGATGTGTTCTCCTTGTGTGATGATTGTTCTTTTACATTAAATATATACACCAAACGGTTCGGAAATACAAGCCTTTGGCTGAAAATGGTTGCGCGTAGCGCGGACTTTTTTTGCTTTCTCAGGACGCGACGACGTAGTCCGAAGAGCAGTAGCCGTCGTAGGTCAGGTAGGTCGCGTGGTACCAGAGCGTGCCCGAAGCGTCGCGTTCCTCGCCGATGATGGTGATCTTCGATCCGGCGGGGATGGTGGTCAGGATGTTGTTCTTCGTGGTGTCGGGCGAGCTGCGCAGACGCAGGTTGTCCGTCGTGGTCCCCGTGCGGACGGCCGGCGGGGCGGAGGATTCCTGTCCCGCGGAGGTCTCAGAACTCTCGGCAGGCGCGGAAGACTCGACGGGCGGAACGGACGGCTCGGACGCGTCTTCGGAAGGTTCGGCGGACTGGACGGGAGCGGACGGTTCCGCGCTTTCCGTTCCGGATTCCGCGGAAGGCGTTGACGGAGCGGCGGAGACCTGCGACTCGGTTTCGGAAGGAACGGCGGAAGAAGCGTGCGCGGGTCCCGCGGACGGATCGAAGCGGTTGACGAACAGCCAGACCAGATAGATGCCGCCGGCGAGGACGATCACGCCGAGAATGATGCAGATCACGGTGATCAGCTTCCCGCGGTCCGGTTTTCCGGACGCGTCCGGAACTTCCGGGATCGAAGACGCGTAGACGGATTCCTCCTGCTTTCCGGCGAGGATGGAACGGACGCCTTCGACGACGCCGGGCGGGACGGGGCAGTTCTTGCCGCATGTTTTCAGAAGTCTCGGAAGGAACGGGTAGAACGTGGTGCCGGCGCCGGGCTCGCGGTTGTCGAGGCCGTC
>CACZRJ010000156.1 GCA_902783535.1 uncultured Ruminococcus sp.
CCTTGTTCAGGACGTTCCAGTAGACTTTTCCGGTGGCCAGGTTGGAGTACTTGTTCAGGTCTTCGTCGATGAGCCGCTCGTAATGTCCGAGGTCCAGGTCCGTTTCGGCCCCGTCCTCCGTCACGTAGACCTCCCCGTGCTGATACGGGCTCATCGTGCCGGGATCGACGTTGATGTAAGGGTCGAGCTTCTGCGCGGCGACCTTCAGTCCCCTCGACTTCAGCAGCCGTCCGAGAGACGCCGCCGTGATGCCTTTTCCGAGTCCGGATACGACGCCTCCGGTCACGAAAATGTACTTCGTTTTCTTCGATTCCAATGCCGACATGAAGACCTCCCTTCATTCTGATCGACGTCCTCCCCGGCGTCCGCCGGTTGGAAGACCGTCTTCCCGGCCCCCGAAAGAGGGCTTCCTTGTATGTTCCTTCCGCGTTTCCCCCGCGTCAGTCGTTCAGAGAGGTCTTCTGGGAGACCTCGACTTTCTTGTCATAGCACGCGAACATTTTGTCGATCTCCTCCCTGTTCCCTTTCGGCGTGAACAGGCTGACGACCGGAACGATGATCAGCCCGGCCAGCATCGCGAAGGCCCCGCAGTTGATCGGGGACTGAAGGATCGCCGGGAAATACGGGCGGAAGATCATGTTCGCGATCATGATGCCGGATCCGAAAATGAAGCTGACCCAGCATGCGGCTTTGGTCGTCCGCTTGCTGTACAGGCCGTACAGGAAGGGAGCCAGGAACGCGCCGGCGAGCGCGCCCCACGAGACGCCCATCAGCTGGGCGATGTATTTGACGGCGTCGTCGTTGGCGCTCTTGTACTGGTAGACGGCGATGAGCGCGGAAACGGCGATGAAGACAACAACGAAAATGCGGATGAACAGGACCTGCTTTTTCTCGTCCATTTTTTTCACGATGTTCCCTTTCAGGAAGTCGATGGTCAGCGTGGACGAAGAGGCGATGACGAGCGACGACAGCGTAGACATCGAAGCGGACAGGACCAGGATCATGACCACCGCGATCAGCAGATCCGGCAGAGACGACAGCATGCCCGGGATGACCGCGTCGAACCCGCCCGCGGGCAGGACGGCCCCGGAAGCGTCCGTGACCGTTTCGATCTCGGCGAGACGGCCGAATCCGCCGAGGAAATAGCATCCGCCGGCGACGACGATCGCGAACAGGGTCGATATGACCGTTCCTTTTTTGATGGACTCTTCGCTTTTGATCGCGTAGAACTTCTGGACCATCTGCGGAAGACCCCAGGTCCCGAGCGAAGTCAGGATCACGACGCCGAGCAGGTTCAGGGGATCCGGTCCGAAGAAGGACGCGAACGCGCCGGGCATGCCGGACGCGGAGGCGTCCGTGATCCCGGCCATTTTCGTCAGAGACGACATGAACCCGCCGTTCATGTTCAGGACCGCGGCGATGACGGCGATGATGCCGCCGAGCATGATGATGCCCTGAATGAAGTCGTTGATGGCGGTCGCCATGTATCCGCCGGCAATGACGTAGATGCCGGTCAGAACGGACATGATGACGATGCACCAGACGTAGTCGATCCCGAACGCCATTTCAAACAGTCTGGACAGACCGTTGTAAAGCGAGGCCGTATACGGGATCAGGAACAGGAACGTGATGGCGGAAGCGCCGATCTTCAGTCCGGTCGACCCGAAGCGCTTTCCGAAAAAGTCCGGCATGGTGGCTGCGCCCATGTACTGCGTCATGATGCGCGTGCGCCTGCCCAGGACCACCCATGCGAGCAATGAGCCGATCAGCGCGTTTCCGATGCCGATCCAGGTCGAGGCGATGCCGTATTTCCAGCCGAACTGTCCGGCGTAGCCGATGAAGATGACGGCGGAAAAATACGACGTTCCGTACGCGAACGCGGTCAGCCACGGGCCGACGCTGCGTCCGCCGAGCACGAATCCGTTGACGTTCGTCGCGTGGCGCCGGCAGTACAGACCGACGCCGACCATCACTGCGAAGAAGAGGACGGTCAAAATGATCTTCAAAACCATAAGCAGCTCCTGTAAGAATGATCTTCAAAAAGGGGTTGCGGGGTCATTCCCACTCCACCGTCGCCGGCGGTTTCGACGTGATGTCGTAGACGACCCGCGCGACGCCTTTGATCTCGTTCGTGATCCGCCCTGCCGCGGACTCCAGCACTTCGTAGGGGATCTTCGTCCATGACGCCGTCATGAAGTCGTCCGTGGTGACCGCGCGCAGTGCGACCGTGTATCCGTAGGTCCGGGCGTCTCCCATGACGCCGACCGTTTTCGTGTCCGTCAGAACGGCGAAATACTGGGAGCAGCCGACGACACCGGCTCTGTCGATCTCCTCCCGGAAAACCGCGTCGGCCTCCCGCAGGATGGACAGTTTTTCCCGCGTGACTTCGCCGATGATCCGGACCGCGAGCCCCGGACCGGGAAACGGCTGCCGTTCCACGAGTTCCCTCGGGATCCCGAGCTGTCTTCCCACTTCCCGCACTTCGTCCTTGAACAGCTCCCGGAGCGGTTCCACGATGCCGCCGAATTTCAGACGATCGGGCAGACCGCCCACGTTGTGGTGGCTTTTGATGACGTCCGAATCGCCTTTCCCGCTCTCGATCACGTCCGGGTAGATGGTCCCCTGCGCGAGCAGGTCGATCTTCCCGATCTTTCCGGCCTCTTCCTCGAAGACGCGGATGAATTCGCTTCCGATGATCTTTCTTTTTTTCTCCGGCTCCGTCACGCCCTTCAGCGCCGACAGGAAACGCTCCTCCGCGTTCACGCGGACGATGCGCAGGCCGAGCGCTTTTCCGAGCGCGTTCTCCACGAAATCGCCCTCGTCTTTCCGGAGCAGACCGTGGTCGACGAAAACGCAGGTCAGTTTTTCCCCGACCGCCCTGTGCAGCAGGACCGCCGCGACCGAGGAGTCCACGCCGCCGGAGAGCGCCATGATCACGTTCTTTCCGGCAAGTTTCGCGCGGCATTCGCCGACGGTGCGCCGGATGAAGTCGTCCATCTTCCACTCCGCTTCGCATCTGCAGATGCCGAAGACGAAGTTCTCGAGGATCCGGCTTCCGTATTCGGTATGGGTGACTTCGGGATGGAACTGGACGCCGTAAAGCTTTCGTTTGTCGTCGCACATCGCGGCGACGGCGCATTTGTCCGTATGCGCGACAATGCGAAATCCTTCCGGCAGTTCGCGCACGCCGTCGGTATGGCTCATCCAGCAGACGCTTTCCGCCGGAACGCCATTCAGCAGGGCGCAATCCTCCGCGTAGAGCGTCGCTTTCCCGTATTCGCTGCCGCTTTCCGAAGGGGCCACGGTCCCGCCGGCGGTGTACGCCATCAGCTGATGACCGTAGCAGATCCCGAGGACGGGAATGCCGAGTTCGAGCACCCGGGGGTCGATGTGCGGAGAGGCCGCGTCGTAGACGCTGTTCGGCCCTCCGGTGAAAATGATCCCCCTGTATCCCGAAGCCTTGATCCCTTCGGCGGTCACCGACTGAAACGGCCTGACCTCCGCGTAGACATGCTTCGCCCTGACGCGCCGCGCGATCAGCAGATTGTACTGACCGCCGAAATCCAGAACCAGTATCTTGTCCATCTCGTTTCCTCCGTCCTGTCACGGCCGGGACTGTGCGTCCTGTTTCACCTCACGCTGAACAGAATGTCCGCGTATGTCGGGAATGGCCAGAATTCCTTCGCCGTCAGCGTTTCCGCTTCGTCGCACGCGGCGCGCAGTTCGCTCATTTTGGGCAGGACGGCGTCGCGGATCATCGCGGATTCGTCGATGACGTCCCTCGCGTCCCGGAGTTTCGCCAGTGTCTCCTGCAGTTCGGCCGTGCGAAGCGCGATGCAGTCGGTCAGGCCGGACAGTTTTTCCACGAGTCCCGTTTCGTAGGCGCAGGCAATCGCCGGATTCAGCGCTTTCTTCGCCAGCGCGCCGTTCGCGATCTCGGAAGCGAATCCGGAGACGGCCGGAGCGATCTGCGTCTTCGCCATGTCCACCATCGTGTTCGCTTCGATCGTCACCGTCTTGCAGTAGTTTTCCAGTATGATGTCCCGGCGGGAGCGCATTTCCTCCGCCGTGAAGACTTTATGGGACGTCAGCATGTCGACGTTCTTTTTGTCGAGCAGATGCGGGATGCAGTCGGCCGTGGTCGGATAATTGAGCAGTCCGCGTTTCTCCGTCGCCTCGCGGATCCACGATTCGTCGTAGCCGTTTCCGTTGAAGATGATCCGCTTGTGCTTTCTGACGGTCGTCCGGATCAGTTCATGCAGCGCGGTCTCGAAATCGTTCGCGCCTTCCAGCGCGTCCGCGAAGATCTTCAGGCTCTCCGCCACCGCCGTATTCAGCATGATGTTGGCGCACGCGATGCTGTCGGAGGAGCCGAGCATGCGGAATTCGAACTTGTTCCCTGTGAACGCGAAGGGAGACGTGCGGTTGCGGTCCGTGGTGTCCCGGTTGAATTTCGGCAGCACGTCGACGCCGAGCTTCATCTGCGTTTTCTCCGCGCCTTTGTAGGGCGTTTCCGTTTCGATGGCTTCCAGCACGCCGTTCAGCTCGTCTCCGAGGAACATCGAGACCACGGCGGGCGGCGCTTCGCTGGCGCCGAGGCGGTGATCGTTGCCCGCGGTCGCGACGGAGATGCGCAGCAGATCCTGGTAGTCGTCGACGGCCTGGATCACGGCGGTGAGGAAGAGCAGGAACTGGGTGTTTTCTTCGGGCTTTTTGCCGGGCTTCA
>CACZRJ010000157.1 GCA_902783535.1 uncultured Ruminococcus sp.
CTTTTGAAAAGATCGACACATATTCTAAAACATACTACCAAAATGTCATTCGGATTTATACGGAAGCCAGGGACACTGTACGGATACATCATGATGCAAGCGCAGGATGGGATCTGTTTCTTGATGACAGCGGCCTTCTGATCATTTCTCTTCTGTTTTCTGCCGCCGTTGGCGCTCTGTCCGTTTGCGAAGAAAAACGGAAGGGATCCATGCTGCTTTTATTTGCCGCAAAAAAAGGCAGGCTGCAAACGGCGGTTTCCAAGATTGCGGCGATTGGTTTGCTTTCGGCCGGTTATTGTCTGGTCCTTTCTTTTGCGGTCGTTCTGTTCTATGCGCTCACAGGCCATCTCGGAGATGTATCCGCAGAATTGCAGACAGTCAGGGGATTTCTTGCTTCGCCCTACCGGTTGTCCATATGGCAGGCGGCGGTCATTGTCACTGCACGTCGCCTGATGCTATGTGCGCTCACCGGTGCTTTCTTCGGCATATTGTCATGCTTTTTTCGCTCCTATGCGTTTCTGTTTGGTACGGGTCTGCTGCCTCTGATCTCGGAATTCGTCATTTTCCAAATCGATTTCAAGTCCGTCGACATTTTTGCAAAGAATGTCAATGTGTTCGCTGTCGGCGGTTCCTATCTTCTGAAGCGTTACTATTCAGTGCATTTCTTTGGATGCGCCGATGCGGTCACGGTCGGTTATCTTCTTTTCGGGGCGCTTCTTGCCGCATTTATCTTTGCGTTTGTGGCGGTTTTTACGAAGACCGGATATCTGTCTCTCGGCCGTCGAAGCAGGGAAGGCCGTCTATTCAAAGGGAAAATGTCAGTCCCTGCCTTGCGCGCACGGGAACGCGATGTGCGGCGAGGGACGCTTTTTGGATGGGAGATGCGGAAAATTCTGGGACGTCCGTTTGTTCTTCTTCTTTGTATTGCGTGTCTCGTTTTGCAGGGAATCGTCACTTACAGACATCTTGATGTTGAGCAGAATCAGGGAGAGGAGATTTATCGTGCATATTGTCAGGAATATGCCGATCGTCCCCTTGAAGAAGTTGACCGCCTGATCCTGCGTGAATTTGACCGGATTCAGGAGGGAATCGCGTCGTATAAGGAAACTTACGACAGTTATTACCGCGGTGAGATTACACAGGCGGAATTTGAAGAAAAATGGAACGAAAACGGGTACTGCCTTGCACATGAACTGCCGAATCGGGTCTGCATGGATCGGATGAAAACACTGAAATCCGCGGCTTTGAAGGACGGCGAAAATGTGCGATTCGTCTATGATTCGGGCTGGAACCGACTTCTGACGTCCGATTTCGGAATCGGTATCGTGATGCTGATCGTTCTTTGCATGGCGGGGATTTTTTCCCGTGAATACGAAACCGGCATGAGTCTTGTGCTTCGCGCTTCGAAATCCGGAGGAACGAAAACTTTTCTCGTTAAAATCGGATGCGCACTGGCGGTCGCTTCCGTAGCGTATGTTCTTTGCGCAGCCTGGGAATTGGGATTTCTTGCCGTTTCCGGAACGTTTGATCATCCGTTTGCATCCGTCTACAGTCTCCAGGGAGCCGCGAACTTTTTCCGGAACACAAGCATTCTTTCGTATGTGATGTTGCTGTTTTTGGTCAGATGGGTCTCATATTTGCTTTTGACGCTTTTAGTCGTTTCTCTTTCTGCGTTGACGAAAAGAACGCTTCCCTCCATACTCGTCGCTTTTATGCTCGTTCTCGTTCCGTATGCGCTTCGTGTGCTCTTCGGGTTTCCCGCGGTGTTCGATCCATCCTCTTTCATGTCCGGAAACCTCATTCTGCTGAGTGCCGAATCTTCTGTTTTGACCTGGATCCCGCTGCCGGTCGTTGTTCTGCTATTTGTCCTGGCCGCATTTTTGCGCTATCGGCTGCGAGATCCGAGCACCGCGTCTTCCGATTGAAGAAAAACTCGTGAAAGGAGTGCCGTCTGCCCTGTTTCCGACGGCAAAAAAGATGCAACTCAAGTTTGATCAAGTCACAAAATCCTACGGGCCCGTGCGCGCGCTCGACGGGTTTTCCGCTGAGCTGACGGATGGAATTTATGCACTCCTCGGTCCGAACGGCGCCGGCAAAAGCACCTTGATGAACATCCTGACGGATAATTTGAAACAGGATTCCGGACAAATCCTTTTCAACGGGGTGGATGTGAGGGAGCTTGGCGTCCGCTTTCGGGAAAAGATCGGATTCCTGCCGCAGCATCCCGGAATGTACGAGCATTTTTCCGCATCCAATTTTCTGAGGTACATGTGCGTTCTTAAGGGGATCGATCGCAGGCAGATAGACAGAGAAATTGAAGGGGCGTTGACGGCTGTCGACTTGTCCGAAGTCGCGTCCCGCCGCATCTCCACGTTTTCCGGAGGGATGAAGCAGCGGCTCGGACTCGCGCAGGCTGTGCTCGGATCACCGGATGTGCTGATTCTCGATGAGCCGACTGCAGGGCTGGACCCAAAGCAGAGGATAGAGATCCGGAACTATATTTCCAGAATCGCTTCCAGTAAAATCGTCATCATCGCCACACATGTCGTCAGCGATATCGAATATATTGCAAAAAGTATTATCATGCTTAAAAAGGGCGTCATCGCGGATTTTGCTTCTCCTGCCGAACTCCTCGGAAGGATCGAGGGCTCTGTCTGGAATCTTCACTTGAAAAAAGAAGAGGCTCAGGACGCAATCAATTCGCATTGCGTCGTGTCAGTCACGAAGGACGATACCGGCGTTACCGTTCGTGTTTTGTCCGATCGGCAGCCGAGCGAGGACGCGACTTCGGTTCCACCGACTTTGGAAGACTACTATCTGACAGTTTTCGGCACGCAGGAAAAAACGCCGAAGCAGGGCGAATGATTTTCAGACCGCTTTGCCTTTTTCCGGACCGTTCCTTCAGGAACGGTTTTTTGCATGGATGAGCCCGTTGAAGAATTGCACATATTCGTGGCTGTGTTGCGTATATGCCCCGAAATATTGACAAATCGGAAAACACGGAGTATACTCAAGCGAGATCAAAAAAAGAAAGGAATCATTTATGAAACGCATTTCTGTTTTTCTTGTTGCATTCGTACTTGTTTTTTCCGTTTTTACCGTTGTGGCATCGGCCGACTCCTTTGTGGACGTGGAGGATGTCATTGTCGATCTGCTTCCGAGCAAACAGCTGGACAAAGACGGTCATGTCAACGCGGCGAACTGCGAAGTCAAATATGAACGCGACGGCTCCGTCACCATCACCATTACCGGATCCAACCCGCTCCTGACAGTCACCTGGATCGACGGCACGACCGTATATCAGGGCGGCCCGATCGATCTGGGCGAAAATGCATATTTCTGCATCGACTACGGCGTGACGGGATCCGCCGCACTCGGTGAACAGACGATTTTCTATTACACCCGCAAAGACAAGGCGGCGTCCAACGACCTGGCGCAGCTCTGGTATGTATCCATGGCAGTCAGCGGCGACTATGCTTCCTACCGGACGCAGCATCATATCGACGAAACAGGCGGATATGTCGTCTGGGACTGGGGGAAATATATCAACGACGACGCAGCCAAAAAGCTGTTTGATGACAAGATCCATCGGTTCATGAAGATGGAAATGCCGATGACGGGTGCTGTCGGAGATACCATCACGCTTTATTCGCTGTGCGTCGTCAATAATCCGGAAACAAACGGACTGGGAGACGTCCGCCCGGACCCGGATGCAGGCAAAGAGACCTCTTCCGAAGAACCGTCCAAAGAACCGTCGGAGGAACCGTCCGAAGCGCCTTCCGAAGAGCCGTCTGAAGAGCCGTCTGAAGAGCCGTCGGAGGAACCGTCTGAAGAGCCGTCTGAAGCACCGTCCGAGGAGCCTTCCGAGGTCGCATCCGATGAACCGTCGGAGGAACCGTCCGAAGCACCGTCCGAAGCGCCTGTATCCGAACAGTCCGCGGAAAGCCAGCAGCCCGCGGAATCTGTTCCGGAAGAAAGCAAGCCTGCGGAACAGAGCGGCGGGTTCCCGTGGTGGGGATGGCTGCTGATCTGCGTCGGCGCGTGTGCTGTCGTATGCGCAATCGTTCTTGTTGTGATAAAAAGCAAAAAGAAATAACCGCCGTCAGGCACGGAAAACGTCCTGAATATCAATCGTCCTCTTCCGCTGTACGACGGAAGAGGACTGCTTTTCGGAGGGGCATATGAAAGAGGCGAAGACCGCGTCCGACCTGATGCGGGTCATTGAGTCGAAAAACGAATACTATGCGGCATTTCTGACGAAAATCTGTGAGATCGAATCAAAATCCGACAACAAAGCCGGGGTGGACAGGGTCTGCGACGCTGTATTGGAAGAAGGACGGAAGTTGGGATTCTCCGAGAGACTTTTTCCGCATCCTGCCGCGGGAAACGTTGCTTCCCTGACATATGATCCGGGATCGAAAAAAAGAATCATTTGCCTTTCGGCGCATATGGATACGGTTTTTCCGGAGGGAACGTTCGGATATCCCGCAGTCAAACGGGACGGAGACATTTTGAGAGGTCCCGGCGTGATGGACTGCAAGGGCGGGATCGCGGTCGCGCTGCTTGTCATGGATGCGCTGCGGACGATCGGATACCGGAAGCGGCCGGTCCGGTTCATCCTGCAGAGCGAAGAGGAGATCCAGTGCCTCATGTCTTCCGGCGCAACGCTGGATTTTCTCAGGGAGGAAGCGAAAGATTCCGCTGCTTTCTTTAATCTCGAAGGCCGGGAAAAGGGAAAGATCACGACCCGCCGCAAGGGAATCCTGCGCGCGGAAATGACCGTTCACGGGAAGGCGGCCCACGCCGGGGACTATTTCGAAGGCGTGTCGGCGATCCGGGCGGCCGCACGCAAGATCATCCGCCTTGAGGAGAAAAGCATTCGCGACGGGATCACTTACAACTGCGGGATCATAGAGGGCGGGACCGCTCTGAACGTGATTCCCGACAAATGCGTCGTCCGCATCGACATCCGCGTCGGAACGCAGTCGGAAGCGAATGAGGCGCTGACATTTCTGCGCTCTGTCGCCGATCATTGCGATCTGCCGGGATCATCCGCCGAAGTGCGGATCATCAGCTCGAGGAAACCGATGGAGAGAACGGAACAGAACGTGGAACTGTTCCGGCATGTCGACAGGGTATGCCGGAAGTACGGATTCGGCCCCATGACGGAGAACTTTTCCAACGGCGGCTCCGATGCGGCCTATTCCACTCTGATGGGGATCCCGACCATCGACGACATCGGCGTCATCGGCGACAATTATCACTCATTGAACGAATGGTGCAGCATTTCCTCCATCGCGGAATCCGCGAAAATCATCGCTTTGAGCATCCTTGATTTTCCGGAGTCGGATGAGTGGCTTTCAGAAGAGGGGAAAAATGAAACTCATTGAGCCGTCCGAAGAATACGCAGAACAGATCCGTGCGTACCGCAATGATTTCCTGAAAACAGGGGAGTCCATGGACGGAACGGGAAATCTCAGAAGGCTTGAGGATACTGCGGAATGGATCGCTTTTTCAAGCAAATGCAAGGATCCTAAGACCGTTCCGGAGGGTTTGGCTCCCGCAACGCAATATATGCTGGTTCGCGAAGAAGACGGCAAAATCGTCGGAATGATCCAGATCAGGCACTGCTTCAACGAATTTCTTGAAAAATACGGCGGACATATCGGATATTCCGTCGTTCCGGGCGAAC
>CACZRJ010000158.1 GCA_902783535.1 uncultured Ruminococcus sp.
CAGAAGACCGGATCGGAGGAAAAAGAGGGACAATCCGGGACGCCCGAAAAATCCGAAGGACCCGAATGCGCCTGCTTTACCTGTCCCTCTCAGGAGGAGTGCAAGGCGGCACAGGAAGCGGGGTCTGCTCCCGTGATCGAAGGCGCGCCGATCATTTCAACGGAAAAGCCGGACTTTTCCAACGTGCAGATCGAGCCGCTGTTCTCCGATTTCGTCGACTTCGAGACTTTCTCAAAGTCCGATTTCAGAGCGGTCAAGGTGCTTGCATGCGAAGCCGTACCGAAGTCGAAAAAGCTTCTGAAATTTACGCTTGATGACGGAACGGGAACGGATCGCGTCATTTTAAGCGGCATCCACGCGTTTTACGAGCCCGATCAGCTTGTAGGAAAAACATTGATCGCCATTGTGAATCTGCCGCCCAGAGCCATGATGGGCATCGAGAGCTGCGGCATGCTGATCTCCGCCGTCCACAAAGAGGCCGACGAAGAGAAACTCCACCTGCTGCAGGTCGATCCGCATATTCCCGCGGGCGCGAAACTGTACTGATACTGATCAAGAATACTCCCCCGCCTCACCGGGCGGGGGAGCATGCTGAAAAAGCAAAGGATGGAGACGATCGAGCAGCATGGAAGAACAATTGAAAACGCCATGGGCGTCTTTTATGGGCGAAACGCCGATGCATATCGAATACGACAGATGCAGCATGTACGAGGCCGTGGCGAAAACCGCCGCGCAGTATCCGGACCTGACTGCGCTGACCTTCCTCGGAAAAAAGATTCCATATGCGACAATGAAGAAAAATATCGACCGGTGCGCGTCGGCGCTTTCGGCGATCGGCGTCAGGGAAAACGACAGGGTAACGATCGCAATGCCGAACTGTCCTCAGGCGGTCTATGTCTTTTACGCCGTCAACCGCGTCGGAGCGATCGGCAACATGATCCATCCGCTTTCCGCGGAAAAGGAAATCGAGTTCTATCTGAACACTTCCGGAAGCACCGTCGCAGTCACGCTGGACCAGTTTTACGAAAAATTTGCCGCGGCAATGAAAAATACCCGCGTGAAGACGCTCGTCATCGCGTCCGTTAAAGACGAACTTTCTCCTGTAAAGAAAATCGGTTACGCGCTCACGCAGGGAAAAAAGATTCCTGCGATCCCGAAAAGCGACACGTCTGTCATTCTGTGGCATGACTTTTGCGGCCGCGCATCGAAAGATCATCCGGTTCACCCGCTCCGCAAAGCGGAAGATCCCGCTGTCATTCTGTACTCCGGTGGTACCACCGGAACAACAAAAGGGATCGTCCTGACGAATCTCAACTTCGGCGCGCTCGGGGAACAGGTCGTCGCAGCGAATCCGTTTTTCAAGCCCGGACATAAAATGCTTGCCGCAATGCCTTTGTTTCATGGATTCGGACTCGGGATCTGCATTCACACCATGCTCGCGCACGGCGGGCACTGTGTATTGATCCCCCGATTCACCGCCGCTTCCTATGCCAAAGACCTTGTCAGATACCGCTGCAACCTCATTGCGGGCGTCCCGACGCTATATGAGGCGCTTCTGCGTCTTCCCTCCATGAAGGGCGCTGATCTGAGCTGTTTGAAAGGCGTCTACTGCGGAGGTGACAGCCTGACCGTGGAGCTCAAGAAAAAATTCGACAAATTCCTTCGGGAACACAACGCGTCCGTTGAGATCCGGGAAGGATACGGAACAACGGAAACGGTCACCGCATGCTGTCTGACGCCCATGACGAAAGCGAAAGAAGGCAGCATCGGCATTCCCTTTCCAGATACGTACATCAAGATCGTACGGCCGGATACGGATGAAGAGCTCCCTTACGGCGAAGAAGGCGAGATTCTGCTCGCAGGCCCTACCGTTATGAAAGAGTATATGAATCACCCGGAAGAGACCGCCAAAACGTTGAGGAAGCACCAAGACGGCATGACATGGGTCTATACCGGAGATCTCGGGTACATGGACGAAGACGGTTTCATCTATTTCAAAGGCAGAGCCAAACGGATGATCGTCTCTTCCGGATACAACATCTACCCCGCACAGCTGGAAAACATTCTTGATGCGAACGAAAAAATACAAATGAGTTGCATCATCGGCGTCCCGGACCCTTACCGGATGCAGAAAGTCAAAGCATTCGTCCAGCTCGCGCCCGGCGTGCCTGCAACAGAAGAAACGAAGCAGGAACTGATGGAATACTGCAGGAAGCGTATCGCCCGGTATTCCCTTCCCTACGACATCGAATTCCGGTCGGAACTTCCGAAAACGCTGGTCGGAAAAGTCGCCTACCGGATCCTGGAAGAAGAGGAAAGTCTCCGGTTCAAAGAAACCGGAGGCGGCTCATAACAGAGCGCGCCGCCTTCAGCTGAGTTTTCACATTGAAGCAAGTTTCCTGAAAAAAAGGATGAGACCCGACATGGTTCTCATCCTTATCTGTTTGTAAGCGGTTCTTACTTGATGGTAACGGTACCGCCGGCCTCTTCGACCTGCTTCTTGATCTGTTCCGCTTCTTCTTTGGAAACAGCGGTCTTGATCATCTTCGGAGCGTTGACAACGAGGTCTTTCGCTTCGCCGAGGGAGAGTCCGCAGAGATCCTTGATCTCTTTGATGACTTTGAGTTTCTTGTCTTCCGCGAAAGCGGTCAGTTCGACGTCGAATTCGGTCTTCTCTTCTTCTGCAGGAGCAGCGGCAGCGCCGGGAGCGGCAGCAACAGCAACAGGAGCAGCGGAAACGCCGTATTTTTCTTCCAGGGCTTTGACAAGGTCGGACAGCTCGAGAATGGTCAGGGTATCGATGGTATCAAGAATCTGTTGAATTTTTTCCATTGTTGATTTCCTCCGTAAAATATGTTCGAAATTTTTCTTACAAAATGATTGGGATTACTCAGCCGCAGGAGCTTCTGCAGCGGGTTCGGCAGCGACGGGAGCACCGGATTCTTCGGTCTTCTTGTCGATGATCGCCTGGATCGCATAAGCAAATCCGTAAAGAGACGACTGCAGAGAACCGAGGATACGTCCGATCAGAACTTCCTTGGACGGAATCTGAGCGAGTTCCTTCACTTCGTCGGCATTCAGCACGCGTCCGTCAACGAAACCGGCTTTGATCACGAAGTGTTCGTTGTCTTTCGCGTAATTGTTCAGGATTCTCGCAGCGGCAACCTGATCCGTGCTGAGCGCGAGAGCGGTATTGCCGTTCAGGACGTCTTTCAGATCATGGAAACCGACTTCATCGAAAGCCCTGGCGCAAAGGGTGTTCTTAACAACAGCGTAATGAACGTCTTCTTTGCGAAGATCTGCACGAAGTTTGGTATCGTTCGCGACGGAAATGCCTTTGTAATCCACCAGAACGCCGCTGTTCGCGTTTTTGATCTTCTCGACGAGTTCGGAAACAACCTGCTGTTTTTGATCAATGATTGTTGCGTTTGCCAAATCGTTTCACCTCCATATGAATTCAAATGAAATGCTCTTCCGCCGGGCAGCAGAAGAGCACAAAACCATACCGATATTGAATGGATTGTTTCTCCTCGGCGGGCGGCCTTAAAGCCATTGAACTTTCGTGCCTGCTGTCTGCGGATCATTTCAAAACCTTGCAAAGGATATCATATGAAATACCCTTTGTCAAGTCTTTTTTTTAAATTTATAGCTTTTTTGCGGTCTCCCGTAATCAGCTTCCGAGTTTCGCCGTGCTGATCTTCACGCCGGGTCCCATCGTTGAAGCGACGGCGCAGGATTTGATGTACTGGCCTTTCGCGGCTGCCGGACGGGCTTTGATGATCGCTCCGATCAGAGCGTCAAAGTTTTCCTGCAGTTTTTCCTGACCAAAGCTCACTTTCCCGATCGGGCAGTGGATGATGTTGGTCTTGTCCAGACGGTACTCGATCTTACCGGCTTTCGCTTCGGAAACGGCTTTCGCCACGTCCATGGTCACGGTTCCGGCTTTCGGCGAGGGCATCAGTCCTTTCGGGCCAAGCACTTTACCGAGACGTCCGATGACGCCCATCATGTCGGGCGTTGCGATCACGACGTCGAATTCAAACCAGTTTTCGGCCTGGATCTTCTGGACCATGTCTTCAGCGCCGACATAATCAGCGCCTGCTTCTGCAGCGGCGGTTGCCTTGTCGCCCTTCGCGAAGACGAGCGTACGGACGGTCTTTCCGGTTCCGTTCGGAAGAACGACGGCGCCTCTGACCTGCTGATCGGCGTGACGGGAGTCAACACCGAGACGGACATGAAGTTCGACGGTTTCGTCGAATTTGGCTTTGGCGTTCGCACAGACGAGTCCCAGCGCTTCGCCGCTCTCGTACTGTCTGGATTTTTCGATCGCCGCGGCAGCGGCTTTGTAATTCTTGCCTCTTTTCATCTTTCGACCCTCCTTAGTCAACGACAACAACGCCCATGCTGCGCGCCGTGCCTGCCACCATGCTCATAGCCGCTTCGATGGAAGCCGCATTCAGGTCGGGCATTTTCGTTTCGGCAATCTTGCGGACCTGCTCTTTTGTGATCTGAGCGACCTTCTGAGACTGCGGAACGCCCGAGCCCTTTTCGATGCCGGCCGCCTTCTTGATCAGAACGGCTGCGGGAGGAGTCTTGGTGATGAACGAGAATGTGCGGTCTGCATAAACGGTAATGACAACCGGGATGATCAGGCCGATATCATTCTTCGTGCGTTCGTTGAATTCTTTCGTAAACATCGGGATGGCGACGCCGTACTGGCCGAGCGCCGGTCCGATCGGGGGCTGCGGGGTGGCTTTGCCCGCAGGGATTTGCAGTTTGATGTAGCCGATAACTTTCTTTGCCATGTGATCATACACCTCCAAATGTGGTAAAATTCATTTCGGGATCTTCGTCCCTCCCACAGGTTTGCGGCATAATATCCTCAAACCTCGGCCGTCTGCCCTGTGGCAAATGAGAGCAGAGGCCATGTGATGTTGCTTATTCGTCTTCCAGCGGGCTGACATCCATCAGTCCGAGTTCGACTTTCGTTTCCCTTCCGAACATCGATGCGGTGACTTTGACCAGTTCGTCTTCAAGAGAGATCTCGTCGACGATGCCGATCTGGCCCTTCAGAGCGCCGGCGCAAATCTTAACGCTGTCGCCGACGGAATACCTGACTTCAATCACCCTTGGCTCCACGCCGAGTTTTTCCACTTCCTCTTCGGAAAGCGGCACGGGGCGGGATCCCGGACCGACGAAGCCGGTGACTCCGGTCGTGTTCCGGACGATGTGCCACATTTCATCATTCATGACCATCTTCACGAACACGTAGCTGGGAAACAGTTTTCTTTCGATTTCCTTTTCGCCTTTTTCCGTCATCTCCGTCGCGACTTCCGTCGGGACCTTTACCGATTGGATCAGATCCGCGATCCCGCGGTTTTCGATGATCTTCAGAAGGCTTTCATAGACTTTGTTTTCGTAGCCGGTATACGTATGGACGACATACCAGAGCGGTTTGCTCTCTTTTGGCAAACTCATTTCCGAACCGCCTTATTTCCCGATGGAAGACAGCAGCCGGATCAGAGAAGAGAATCCGTAATCCAGCAAGCCGATCAGCAATGCCGCGGCCAGCAGCACCGCGAGAACGATACCCGTTGCCTTCAGCAAATCCTTCCAGGGCATCCAAACGATCTTTTTCAGTTCGCTCTTGTAGTCCTTGAAGAATTTCGAAATCTTCTCTCCGACTTTGGTTTTGGTCTTCGCCAGAATGAACAGAACGGCGATCACGAGAACGATCACGCCTACGGAAATGATCAGTTTCCACGGAACATTGCTTGCTGCAGTCTGCTCGGTTTGACTGGACTCCGTCGCGGGTGCGGACTC